>NZ_LBFA01000031.1:0-21833 GCF_013363265.1 Marinitoga sp. 1138 | reverse complement strand
AAACTTAGTGAACTTAGGAATTATCAAAAAGAAATATGCACCCCATGACAATTAGAAAAAAATCCTAAAAATTTACACTTTAATATTTTTTTACTTTCATTAAGAATTGTATCTATTAAATAAGCTTTTTTTCTCGATTTTGTGAATAGGTTAAAAAACTAAATATTAATTAAATTAAACATATTTTTTAACAAATAAATTAATAATTTCTTCTAAAAATTGGGAATCTTCAATAGTAAATGGTTCCAACTTATGACTGTCTATATCCAGCTCTCCATATACATTTCCGTTATTATCAATAATAGGAATAACTATTTCTGATTTTGTTTTTTCACTACATGAAAGATAATTTTCTGCTTTAGAAACATCCTGAACAACAAAGGTATTTTTTGTTGCAGCAGCCTGACCACAAATTCCTTCACCAAAAGGTATCTTTACATGTTCTGTTGGTTCGCCAAGATATGGACCAAGTTTTAATATATTTTTTTCATTTTTGTCAGTTAAATAAAAACCTACCCAATTATAATAATCCACATTATCATATAATACTTTTACAATTTTTTCCATAGCTTTATTAATGTCTTTTGTATCATATATAATCTTTTCTATTTGTGATAGCAATTTACCAAAAAGCGCTTTTTTAGTATCCACCGGCCTATTATTAATAAATTCTAAAATCGCCTTATCAACAGTTTCTCTAATATCTACGTTATTTAAAAAATGATAAAATGAATCAACCATAATAACAGTTCCATAGTAAGTATCGATATAATAATGAGAATTTAAACCCAACATTCCCATAATAAATACAACAAAATCACCACGTTTTAATTGATAATGTTCAGCGTTTCTCGAAAGTTTTTGAACCATTTCTTTTTTTACACTGAGAAAATTGTTCTCCCAATCCTGCTTAAATAAATCAAAATCTTTTCTTCTAATATCTTGTAATCTTTCTTTTATTTTTTCTTCGTTTAAATCTTCTTTCTTTTCATATTCACTAATTAATCTGGGATGTTTTTGTTTATATTCCTTCCATCCTTCATACCAATATATTTTATCCATATTTAATATTTTCAAAAATTCTGGTGTTAAATCTTGTAAAATACTTCTCATTTTTTCAACCTCCTTCCAGTTTATTTAATTTTACCATTTTTATCTTACAGAATTTTTGAGAAATAACATTTGATATTAAATGTTAAAAATAGTATAATAGTATCACATAAAATGGTAGGGGGGATAAAGTTGAGTATTGCAAAAAAACTTTATAACAAAGCTCTTGAAAATTTAGTAGATGATGTTATTATTGAAGATTTTATTATTGGTATTGGAGAAACAGCTGTAAAATTAAGCGATGGTAGAGTAGGTTTTGTTGCTACAAATCGCGAAGATACTTTAGGTAAATGTGAAGAATTTTACAAATGTACGGGATTAGACGGAAAACCAGAGAGTAAAGCTAATATTGGAATGAAAGCAAAAGATTTATTAGAAGTAGGATTATTTTCTGGTGATCCATTATTAAGATCTGTATCTTACGCTGCATTAAATGCTGTCTTTAATAAAAATCCAGAACGATTTGTTGGTGGAGATACTTTAGAATTAATGGAATTTAAGAAAAACGATGTTGTTGGAATGATTGGCGAAATTACGCCCTTTGTTGAAACATTAAAACCCAAAGTCTGGGATGTCCTTGTTTTTGATAGACAAAGGAGAAGTGATGAAGTACTTCCAGATTGGGCAATTATAGAGATGCTTCCAAAATGCAGCGCTGTTATTATCACTGGAACTTCAATTGTGAATGGAACTATAGATTGGATATTAAATTATGTTAACACAGATAGAGTTGCAATAGCAGGTCCATCAACTATGATGGTTGAAGATGTATTTCCTGTAAAGATTTTATCAGGTGCATATGTTGAAAATGGCGATTTATTGTTTGATCTGATAAAAAAAGGAGCAGGAACCAGAACGTTATTTAGATCTGGTGCTGCTCGCAAGGTAAATTTATTATTTTAAATATCTATCCAATTCATATAATGATTTTATAGTTTCTGAATATTCATATTGACGATTTAACCTATTTATAAGAATTGATTTTATCCCAAAATTATTGCCGCCGAGAATATCAACATTGTAATTATCTCCAACAAATATCACATCGTCTTTTGATAATCGCATTTCATTTAATGCATATTCAAATATTTTAGGATCCGGTTTATATAACTTCGTGGCATATGAGGTAATAAGATAATCAAATGGAAAAGGATTTTTGTTTAAAGTTGGAATTACAAAATCATCATCAGCATTTGAAAGTATTGCTATTTTCATGCCATTTTCTTTTAAATATTTTAAATAATCGACATCTTCGTATGGTGGCAGGTTAATAAATGTTTTATACATTTCATCTATATAATATTCTGGGGAATTTTTTAATTCAAAAACATCTATTATTTTTTCAAACATTATTTTATAATATTCCCTTTCAGGTTTAAACGGTTTTAAATGATAGTCCTTAAATATCTCTTTATATGTTTCATTAATCCTTTTCTCGATTATCTTAGATGGATAATTACATTCTTTTGAAATAATTTTAGCGATTGGTAAAAATAAGTGATTTGCATTTATAAGCGTTCCGTAGAGATCAAATATTATACCTTTTTTCATTTTAAAAACCTCCTTGTTAAATTTTCAAATTAATTATACCAGTGTATTATTATCAAAAAGATAACGTCTTTAAAATTTTACTCAAATATTATAATTGCCAAAAGAAAATATGCTATAATTTTTATGAAATCAATTATTTGTTGGGGAGGGAGTAACATATGATGGTAGATAGACAGGAATTTTTACAAAAGCTTATTACAAAAACAGATTCAAAAATAGTAATGCTTGTAATGGATGGAATAGGAGACACAGTTATTAATGGAAAAACTCCTTTACAGGCTGCAAAAACTCCAAATCTCGATAAAGTAGCAACAGAATCAGACCTTGGTCAAACAATACCTGTTTTACCAGGAATAACTCCAGGTTCAGGACCTGGACATCTTGGTATTTTCGGATATGATCCTATTAAATACCAAATTGGAAGAGGTATCCTCGAAGCACTTGGTATTAATGTTGAAGTAGGAGAAAAAGACGTTGTTGCAAGAGCTAATTTCGCAACATTAGACGGTGATATTGTTGTTGACAGAAGAGCTGGAAGACCTGCATCAGAAGAATCAGCAAGAGTAGTAAAAATCTTACAAGAACACATAAAAGAAATCGATGGTGTTAAAATCACTTTCTATCCTGGAAAAGAACATAGATTCGTTGTAAAACTAACAGGAGAAGGATTAGATGACAGAATTGAAGATGCTGACCCACAGAAGGAAGGATTGCCAATTAAATGGGCACACGCATATGATCCTGCTGCAGAAAAAACTGCAGAAATAGTTACAAAATTAATGAAGGAAATTAGAGAAGTATTAAAAGACGAACCAAAAATCAATTTTGCATTAATTAGAGGATTTTCAAAATACCCTGCAATTCCAAAATTCCCAGAAGTTTATAAAATGAGAGCAGCTGCTATTGCTGTTTACCCAATGTATAAAGGTTTAGCTAAATTGGTTGGAATGGATATTTTAGATGTTGACGGAGAAACACCTGCAGATGAATTTGAAACTTTGAAAAAACACTGGGATGAATATGACTTCTTCTATGTACATATTAAGAAAACAGATTCATACGGAGAAGACGGAAACTTTGATGCTAAGGTTCACGTAATCGAAATGGTTGATGAAGCATTACCAAAATTACTTGAATTAAATCCTGATGTTTTAGTTGTAACAGGAGACCATTCAACACCTGTAGCAATGAGCGGACACAGCTGGCATCCAGTTCCATTTATGATAAAATCACCATATACAAGAGCTGGTTTATCAAAAGCATTTGATGAATTTGAAGCAGCAAGGGGCTCTATGGGAACAATATATGCTGTTGATCTTATGGGATTGCTTCTCGGTAATGCAAGAAAATTAGAAAAATTTGGAGCATAATGCCATTTTTTGTAACACTTTTTTCAGTAGCAATTACAATAATCCTTTTAATAAAAGTAAAAATGATAACTACAGCCATAATATTTATGGCTGTAGTCTTTTTTATTAACAAATATTCCTTAAAAACTAAAGCTCTTTTTTTAATTATAATAGGATTAATCGTATTTAGGACACTTTTTATTACTAATGTTTTACCCGATAATCTTAATAACATTGACCTGGGAATTTTAGGATATATTACAGATAAAAACTATAATCAATTTAAAGTAAAAACAGAAAAAATTTTCTTTGAAAACAAATGGGTTGATTATAATAAAACATTATATTTTAACTATAATAAGTTTTCTGTTGATCCATTTGAAATTGGAAATAAAGTATATATCTATGGGAGTTACCTGAATGGAAGGTTTAATGCGGAGTATATGGCAAATTCAAATGAAGGAAGCATATACTCTATTAGAAATTATTTCAAAAAACGTATTTATAATCATTATGATTATTCAACAAATAATATTTTATTTTCCATTCTTTTTGGTGGCATAAGCCCTACATACTCTAAAATTTACAAGGAAGCTGGACTTTTGCATTTATTTGCTGTTTCTGGTTTTCACGTATATCTTCTTTATTTTGCCATATATTATATATTTTCAAAGACCTTAATTCATATACATTATAGGCGCATTTTTACTATAATAATATTGCTTTTTTATCTTGCAGCTTCAGGTTTTTCTCCTTCAGCAACAAGGGCTGTGCTTTTGCTAATTTTTGTTGAATTATCAAAAATCTTTGGCTTTAATATAGACACATTAAATCTCCTTGGAATAGTTGGAATAATAAATTTATTATATAATCCATATAGTATATTATCACCAGGATTTTTAATGAGTTACTTTGCTTCATTTTCAATATTATTTTCTCTAAAATATACTAAAAACCCGTTTATAATTACATTATCAGCATATCTTGCTGTTGCACCATGGAGTATTATATTTTTTAATGGAATTTCATTACTTGGAATCTTTTTATCGATAATTATTACACCGATAATATATGCAATAATGTTTTTTGGAGTTATAGCAATCTTATTCCCAATACCACATTTTTTAGGGATATGGATTGATTATTCATTAAAAGGATTCAATGAATTTTTGATTTTTCTAAATTCTAAAATCCCATATATTATCTTTAATGATAATTCTGCAAAATTCATTTCATATTTTATCAGTATAATAATACTGTTCTTGTTTCATATGATAAAACCCCAAATTTTCTCAAATAGATTACAGGAGGTAATATAATGTCAGGAAAATTCATTTTAATTGTAGGTCCTATGTATTCAGGAAAAACTTCAGAATTAATTTCATTTATAGAAATCTATACACTTGGAAAGAAAAAAATCAAAGTATTTAAACCTATTATAGATACAAGATATGCTTCAGAATATGTTGTTTCACATACCGGTACAAAAGTAGAAGCAATTCCTATTAAAGAATCAAAAGAAATGTATAATTATCTTGATTATGATGAAAAAGCAGTATTTGTTGATGAAGTTCAATTTTTTGATGAAGGCTTAAAGGATGTTATAAATGATTTATTAAAAAAAGGAATAAATGTTTATTGTTCTGGATTAGACCTTACATATAAAAACAACCCATTTCAGACTACAATTTTGCTTTCAGCATATGCTGATGAAATTATTAAAAAGAAGGCTGTATGTCATGAATGTGGAGAATACAACGGAACTATTTCATTTAAATTAGTTGGAAATGGTGATGAAATAGATGTTGGAGGATTTGAGAAGTATATTGCAGTATGTAGAGACTGCTATGAAAAATTAAATGCAGAGAAGTAATTCTCTGCATTTAATTTATTACATCCATTTTTTACTTTTAAATAATAAGGCTGTTAGAATCATTATTATTATAGAAGAAATAATTATATTTACATATGTTAATGGATTTTCCTGAAACGGCAACTTTACATTCATTCCATAAAAACTGGTAATAATAGTTGGTATTTGCATTAATATAGTAACAACAGTTAAGATTTTCATTACTATATTAAGGTTATTGGAAATAACAGAGGCATATGCATCCATCATTCCTGAAAGAATGTTACTATATATATTTGTAACTTCTATAGCCTGTCTGTTTTCAATTAATGTATCTTCAAGCAAATCTTCATCATCTTCATATAATTCCAGAATTTTACCTTTTAACAGTTTTTCCATCATTATTTCATTCGATCTCAAAGAAGTAGTGAAGTACACTAAACTTTTCTCAAGATACATCAGTGTTTCTAATTCGTTGTTTTTCATAGATCTGTGTAGTTCTTCCTCAATTAAATCTATAGTTTTATTTATTTCTTTTAGATAATCCAAAAATAGTTTTGCATTTTTAAAGAATATCTGAAAAATCATTCTGCTTTTTTTGTGTGGATTTAATAAATGTGTTTCTATCATTTTTTCAATAAATGCAATTTCCTGTTTCATTGCAAGCAATGTATAATTTTTTCCAATTATTATGCCTAAAGAAACAGTTTTATATGGTATTTTATCGTCTTCTTCATTTTTCATTGGAACTTTTAAGATAAGCAATATTGTATCTTCATCTATTTCAATACGTGCTCTTTCATCTTCGTCCATTGAATCGGTAATAAAATCAGGATCAAAGTTCAAAAGGCTGGATAACATGTGTATTTCATCCTGTGAAGGATTTACTACCTTAATTAATGCATCTTGAGAAAAGCTTTTTGCCTCCACTAATTTGTGCTCAATTCTTTTGTAAAATTTTACCATTTTTATCTCCTCCTTTTTTTATTTTGTTATGGCGGTCTAGATAAAGGATCTTCGCTACAACTAAGATAATCCATAAAATTCACCCCTTTCGATTTTTAAATTGAAATACATTTAATTATAACATATTTTCTTACTAAAAAACTATTTCTTTTGTATTATAATCCTTTCTGTTAATTTCTTCAATAAATAACTGATTACAAAAATGGTGAATAATGTTACAACTATTGATGGTCCTGGCGGAATATTCAAATAATATGCAATTACTATCCCAAAAAATCCAGAGAATATTCCGATTATAGAAGAAATAATTAACATCTGGTTTAGTGTTTTAGCAAAAAGTTTGGCAATTACGCCAGGTGTTATAAGCAATGAAGTCACAAGGATTATCCCTATAATTTTAACGGTAGTAACAACTACAATTGATACTGTTATTAAAAATATATAACCAATTAAGTCAATAGGCACTCCATATATCTTGGCAATCCTCGGATTAAACGCATAATATTTAAGTTCTTTATTAAACAATATTACAAGGGATAAAATCAATATAGCCACAACGGATAAAATAATTACATCTTTCTGGGTTACCATTAATATGTCTCCAAATAGATAACTGGTAATTTCAGGTGTATATCCTGGTTTTAAATATAAGAATATAACTCCCAATGCCATTGAAAATGAAAGAAGCATACCAATTACACTATTTTCATTTATTTTTCCTTTTTTACCAATAAAAAATATAGTCGTTCCAAAAAGAAGTGCTACAATTATATTCATAATATCAATATTAAATCCAATTAAAATAGCTAAAGCAATTCCTCCAAAGGCTGTATGAGCAGCACCTTCGCCTATAAACTCCATTTTTTTCAAAACAATATAATTCGATAATAATGATGCACTAAAACCTGCCAAAACTGCAGATAAAATTGCATATACCATAAAATCATAACTGAATAATTCAATCATTTTTGCTCACCACTTTCAACGGCTGATTAATATGTACAAGTATTTCCATCTCTTCAGCGTATATATTCTTTAAATCATCAGCAGTTACATCAATTGCATTCTTATGACAATGTAAGGTTCTATTTAAACACATAACTTTATTTGTCTTTTTTACAACCATTGAAATATCATGACTCACAAGTATTATCGTTAAGCCGAGTTCATCATTTAATCGTTCAAGAATATCATAAATCATATTTTGTCCTTTTTTATCTACTCCTGCTTCTGGTTCATCAAGTATTAATATATCTGGATCGCTTACCAGTGCTCTTGCAAGAGATACTTTTTGATATTCACCACCAGATAACTTTCCAACATTTCTATCAAAAAGATACTCTATATTTAACTTTTTCATGGTTTCTCTAACCTTTTCAATATCGCTTTTTTTGTATCTTTTTAATAATCCAACGCTTTTGTACATTCCCATTAATACAACTTCATATGCCTTTATTGGAAAAGTCCTATCAAATTCATCTTTTTGGGGAACATATCCAATTTTTCCATTAATCTCTACTTTACCCTGATAATTTTCAATTTCTCCAATTAAAATTTTTATGAGTGTAGATTTTCCTGCACCATTAGGACCTATAATTCCAACAAAATCTTTTTTATATATATCAAAGGTAATGAATTTTAGTATCTCATTATCTTCAACAGAATAATTAAGGTTATTAACGCTTATAACCTTTTCCTTTTTCATTGCTTACCCTCCCCCTCATGCTGGCAATTAGAACATATGCCTTCAAAATAAAGAATATGATCTGTGATTTTAAATTTCAGTATTTCTTCAATATATTTACTGTATTCTTTTTCAAAACACATATCAAGTTTTTCAAACTTTTTGCATTTTATGCAGTAAATATAGTGAATATGACCATTTGGACGATAATAATAGGTTATTTTATCGGAAAATACTATGGACTTTAAAATATGATTTTTTTCAAAAAAATTAAGGTTTCTATATATTGTTGAAAGATCATATTTTTTGTTGAGTAAATTATATATTTCTTCTGCATTTAATGGATAATCTATATTTTCATATAATTTAAGTATATCTTTTCTGGGTTTTGTTAGTTTCATAAAAATCACCTAATAGTATTTAAGATATTTAAAAAGTTAATAAGATATAACTCATCTATGCTATTAAAGGAATTTCCCAAAGGATCGAGCATTCCTAAGTTTACTTTAAGTGTCCTGGCAACTTTTTCTGCAATTTTTTGATTTAATTGCGGTTCAGAAAAAACACCTTTTATATTGTTTTTTCTCGCAGAATCGTATAATTTTTTCATATCTGCAATCGATGGCTCTACACCTGGTGATTTTTCAATAACTCCAGCTATTTTTATATTATAATGTCTTGCAAAATATGGAAATGAATTATGGAATGTAATAATACTTCCGTTTATTTCAGAGGATTTAATCTTCAAGTATTCATCCATTAATTCTAATTTTTTTATAAGTTTTTTAGAATTTTCGGAATATAATTCCTTTTTTTCAGGATTTAACAAAATGAGTTTATTGGTAATCTCTGGAATTATATATTTATACATTAATTCTGGATCTAACCATATATGAGGGTTACTACCTATAATCATATCCTCTGGAATAACCTCACCAGCAAAAATATAGCTGATATTCTTCTTTTTGATATTAGTTATAACTTTATTTAAGAACACTTCTGAATTAAGTCCGTTAAAAATTACAAGATCACTTTTATATATCTTTATTAAATCCTTCGAGGAAACAGAATAAGTATGGGGACTTTTACCTGCTGGTACAATGATGTTAATTTGATCCTCATTGGATACAATATCTTTCAAAACAAGATAATATGGATATATTGAAACGGAAATATTTAAAGAATATCCTAAAACACCAATAATTAAAATAACTGCCAAAAATAGGCTTTTTTTCATTACTACACCACCTCCATATTTTGTAATTGCAAACCATTTGCAATTATACATTGAAAATGTTAAGCAAATATAAAAATAGAAGAACTTAATATATAGCAATTGTGAATATCTGGTATAATAATAGAGGCTATTATTTTTAAAAAGGAGGTAAGGGATGAAGTATTCAAGAGTTAAAAGTGCTTTTGTAAGCGGTTTTGAAGTAAAAACTATACTTGTAGAAGTGGATATTAACTCTCGTTCAACACAACAGGTTTTTAAAATAGTTGGAATGCCAAATACTGCCATTCTTGAAAGTCAAAAAAGAGTTTTTAGTGCTATTAGAAATTCCGGTTTTAATTTTCCAAATGGAAACGTAACAGTAAATCTGGCACCAAGTAATTTAAAAAAACAGGGAACGCATTTTGATTTACCTATTTCTGTTGGAATATTATTAGCCTCTAAACAAATTAATTTTGATATAGATGATTATTATATTTTTGGTGAAATCGGATTAAATGGGGAAATAAGAGGAATACCCGGAATTACTTTATTGTTACTTGAATTAGCTCAAAAAGAAAAAAACGCTAAATTCATCATCCCTAAAGAGAATGAAGAGGAAGCTTTATTTTTAGAGGAAAACAATGAAGTTTATGTTATATCTCATTTATCTGAAATAATCTATATTTTCGATAATGAAAAAAAAGAAAAATATAAGGCTGCACCTGGGGAAAAATTTTATGAAGAAAATGAAGAACAAATTGATTTTTCTGATATTAAAGGGCAATATTTTGCCAAAAGGGCTGCTGAAATTGCTGCAGCGGGATTTCACAACCTTTTAATGAAAGGAAGCCCAGGATCCGGAAAAACAATGATTGCAAGAAGAATCCCAACTATACTTCCAGAAATGACACGAGAAGAAATAATTGAATCAACAAAAATATATTCTATATATGGTTATCTCAATAAGATTATCAGGAAACGTCCATTTAGAGCGCCTCATCATTCGGCATCAACAGCCTCAATTATTGGTGGCGGTTCTGATTCCAAACCTGGTGAAATAAGTTTGGCACATAATGGTGTTTTGTTTTTAGATGAATTTCCAGAATTTAGAACAGATGTTATAGAAGCTTTAAGACAACCACTTGAAGATGGCATTGTCACTATCTCTCGTGCAAAGGTTGTCGCAACATATCCAGCGAAGTTTATGCTTGTCGCTGCCCAAAATCCATGCCCTTGTGGTTATTATGGCGATCCTGAACATGAATGTACATGTTCTATAAATCAAATAATAAATTATAATAGAAAGATTTCAGGACCAATTTCAGATAGAATTGACATAAAAATCACTGTTCCTCGTGTAAAAATAGACGAATTATTAAATGACTTTTCAGAAGAATCATCTGAAGCTATTAAAGAACGAGTAGAACGTGCAAGCAAAATCCAGATAAAGAGGCAAAACAAATTAAATGGAAAACTTACACAAAAAGAAGTTAAGAAATATATAAAACTTGATGAAAAAGCTGAAGAATTTTTAAAAGAAGGTGCAAAAGCCTTTAAAATGACTGGCAGAGGAATAAATAGAGTTTTAAAGGTTTCAAGAACTATAGCTGATTTAAATGATTCAAAATATGTAACTGTTGAACATGTATCAGAGGCATTTCAATATAGAGGTGAGGAAAATTTATAGAAATGATTATGGTGATTTTTTCTTCCATGTAAAGGATAATACAGAAATAATAAATATTTTAGAAAATACTATTAATATCCCTAAAAGAAATATCTACTTCTTTTCAGAAGTAAAAAATGACACATTGTATATTAACAATATTGGTAAATTTTCTGTTTTCAAAATGAAAAATAAATATGTTCAAGGTAATACACAGACATTCCTCGATTTTATTATTGAAAATGAAATAATATATTCTATTCTGAAATTACTTAAAAAAATAAATATTCCATTTACAGTATGGGATCTTATAAACTTTTATAAAAGCGGTTATACTTTTAGATTTTTAGGAAATGAAAATGAAATCCTGGCATTTTATATTGTAAAAAATAACAAAGTCGAATTAATGGAATTCTCAGTATATAATCCGTCTCTTATTCTTCAGGCTTTAAATGATATAAAAAATTATACAGCAGATGAATATCTTATAAGCTTATATCCTTCACAGGAAAAACTAAAAAATGCCTTAAAAAAATATGGTGCTATTTTACAAAAGGAATATTATGTTTTTGTAAAAGGTAATCATGGAATTCATATTGATTATCCAAATAAAAATGACTCAAAGAATTTATTGGATTTTTTCAACACAATATTTGAAAATTCTGAAACACTTTTAACAACAGCTGATGAATTTGATCTTTCGGAAAAAGAAATAAAAACCTTAATTGATTTTTCAAATAAAAATTTTGGATTTAGAACATTAATTGCAAGATATAATGAAAATATTATAGCTAATTGTGATATTCAATGGAATTTAAAAAGAAGAAGAATTCAAAAAACGGCAAAACTGGGAGTTTCTGTTTTAGAGCGGTTTAGGGGTATTGGAATTGGCAGATTATTAATAAAAAATCATATTACGTGGTGTTTGGAAAATCCAAAAATACACAGACTTGAATTGGAGGTTTTTTCCAACAATCCAAAAGCATATGAGTTATATAAAAAACTTGGTTTTATAGAAGAGGGAAAACGAAGAGAAGCAGTTTACATAAAAAATAAATATTATGATATTATTATGATGGGAATAATTACAGAACCTAAAAATATTTTTTTAGAAAATAAAAGGGGATAACCTTCTCAGTTATCCCTTTTTATTATCCACTTTTTCTTCTTATAAACTTAGTATAAACGGAAATTCGCGTAGGATGAATATTTTCATTTAACATTAATTCATATAACCTTTTAAATGCTATACTTCCCATCTCCTGTTTAAATACCTTTACTGTTGTAAGAGGGGGATTAAACTTTTTAGCCATAGGAATATCATCAAATCCTATTATTTTAACTTTATCTGGAATCCCTATTTTATATTTTTTTAATTCACTTATTATCCTCATTGCAGTTATATCATTAGAAGCAAAAATAGCTTCTGGTATTTTACCTTTTATGATTTTTTGTATTACAACATCAATATTATTTTTTACGTCATCATATTCATAACATTGACTTTTAAGTTTCGCGTTTTTCATCGCATCAATATATCCATCATGTCTTCGTTTAAAACTATAAGATTTTAATGGCCCATGAATGTGTATAATATCTTTATATCCTTTATTAATCAAATAATTCACAGCACAGAAAGCGCCATTATAATTATCTGAAAGTACGCTATCTATTTCTTCACCTGTAATATAATGGTCCAATAACACGATAGGTTTTTCTGTATCCTTAAATTTTTTCAATATTTCCTTCGTTACATCAAGACCAACAAGAATAAAGCCATCAAATTTTTCTTCTAAATCATTTTCCAACCATAATTCTTTTACAATTGCTCCATGCATCATTGCCAATGCTTTTATTTCTCTAACAATTATTCCATAAAATTGTCCCCCAAGCTCATCATTTTCATCTCTCAATAGTTGCATTCTTTTTCCAAGTCCTAATCCTATTTTAAATCTTTTTTTGCTTTTTGCCAGAGCCTTCGCAGAAAATTTTGGTTTAAAATTCAATTTTTCTATAGCATATAATACTTTTGCACGAGTTTCTTCACTAACATTAGCAGTATTATTTAATACCCTTGAAACTGTTGCCGTAGAAACACCGGCTAATTTGGCAACATCGTCAATAGTTGCCATATTTTTTGCCCCCCTCATTTAAGTAAATTACGAATAATATTTTCTAACGTATCAAAACTAAAATATTTTTTCCCTACTTCAAAGTTTCTTTCTATTATACCATAATATTTCTCTTTGTTAAATAGAATTTCTATTAATTCATCTGCTGCTTTTTCTAAAATCTCTCTATTTACTGTCACAAAACCATCAATCATTTCATATTCATTTCCAAGATTAATATATTCAAGCCCTGAATTTTTAATATCGCTTAAAAATATTTCATATTCAAAGAGAACAACAGGTTTTTTGGCAACAATTGCTTCTAACAACTGATTCCCCCAACCTTCAAGAATTGAAGGATATGTAATTATATCAGAAATATTGTACAAATCCCAAAAGCTCCATATTCCTTTTTCAACTGCATTATACATATCAAGAATCTTTACATTAAGCTCTTTTGCCTTTTTCTTCAATTCGTCAAAATATACATCATCTTCACACATTCCTGAAAATGCAAGAAGTATTTCACCATTAAACCTTTCTCCATTATACAAAATTTCACCTTTTTTATCTTTAACCTTTTTATTGAACACTTCAATTAAATCTATTGCCAATTCAATTGCTTTTCTTCTTGTTACACGAGTTGCTTGCAAAAAGATAATGCTATTCTTTGGAATATCATAATATTCCCTAATTTTTTTATTCAATCCCTCTATAATAAATGATTTTTCTTCAAAATCCATCACATTAGGAACTACAGTTGCTTCAACATTTTTTCTCTTTTTTAATTCTTCTTTTGCAATTGAATTAATTACCATATGTTTGATATTTTTTCCAACGGGAGGGCAATAATATTCCAACAATTTTTCAATTTTTTTAGAGGTTGAATTGAGAAAATACTCTCTTTCCCACCAGAAATCATGATGGTGAGCTATAAATAATTTTTCAGGATGTAAATCTGCATATCTTTTTAAAGCAATTGCTGTTGGAAGGAATGCTCCTAAAGACCATATATTATTTGGAAAAATAACATCATATTTTTCAAGTCCTTTTTCAAAATTTTTTAATAACTTATCACTTTCTAATTCTATAGCTTTTACTAGTTCATCTTCTGTAAAATCTTCTAATTTCTCAAATGCATTTTTATTTATAATTCTATATAATTTATTTTCAAAACCTATATCTTCAATGTAATTATCAACACCTTCCTTTTTATTGCCAGCCACAATATCGGCATTATGCCCAAGTTTTTCCAATACCTTTTTCCATTTATCCATCTCTAAAGATACTCCATCCATTAATCCACCACGATAATGCAATAATGCCATATTCATTTTTTTTCACTCCCTTATTCTCTTTTCTGTTTCTATATCAAATAACATTACCCTTTCTTCATCAAATGAAATATGTATAGTTTCACCAGAACTATATTTTGGGAACGATGGTGAAACAATTTTTATTATTTGCTCTCCAATTTCAATCGCTATAATTTGATGGGAACCTTGTGGTTCCACAACAAGTATATCCCTGCTAAATATAGCCTCATCTTTTGAAACTATTTTAAAACTTTCTGGTCTTATTCCAAGAATAATTTCATCTTTATTATAATTTTTTAGTAATTGCTTAATTTTATCTGACAAACTAAATTTTAATTCTTCATTATAGAAAACTATTTTATCCCCTTCATTTTTGATATTCATTTTAAAGAAATTTGTAGGTGGAGTTCCTATAAATCCTGCCACAAAAACATTTTCACTATCAAAATAAACTTCATCAGGTGTTCCAACCTGTTCTATATTACCATCTTTCATAATAACTATTCTGTCTGCCATTGAAAGAGCTTCTGATTGGTCATGAGTAACGAATATTGTTGTTGCACCGGTTTTATTATGTATAGCCTTTAATTCTGTTCTCATCTTTATTCTGAGCTTAGCATCTAAATTTGATAATGGTTCATCCATAAGGAATATCTTTGGTTTTACCGCCAATGCTCTGGCAAGAGCAACTCTTTGTCTTTGTCCTCCAGAAAGTTGTCTGGGATATCTTTTTAAATATTCCTGTATTTTCACCATTTCTGAAACTTCCTGAACTATATTATCTATCTCCTTTTCAGGCAACTTTCTTAATTTTAAAGGAAAAGCTATATTCTCATATACGGTCATATGAGGCCATACAGCATAACTCTGAAAAACCATACTTACTTCTCGTTTTCTTGGTTCTAAATAAGTTACATCATTATTATCAATTAAAATTGTTCCTTCTGTAACTTCTTCAAGACCTGCTATCATTCTTAAAGTGGTTGTTTTTCCACAACCTGAGGGACCTAAAAATACTATAAATTCACCGTTATCTACTTTTAAACTAATATCTTTTGCACCCCATACACTCTTTCCATAACGTTTTGATAAATTTATAAGTTCAAGTGTAGCCATATTAATCTCTCCTTATATTTAAGATTTTAAACTCTAACGCCACCCCACATTTGAAGTATATATCTTCTTATTATTAAGGTGAATATTATAGCTGGTAATGCTAATGAAACACCTCCTGCAGCACTTAAGTTTATCAATCCCTTAGCTCCTACAAGAGTTTGATAAACAACAACTGGAAATGTAGGGTTAAATTGTGTAAGAACTATAGCCTGTGCAGTTTCTGCCCAACTTCCTATAAAAGCATACATAGCGCTTGCGGCTAATCCAGGTAATGCCAGAGGCAGAGTTACTTTCATAAATGCACCAAATCTCGTAGTACCAAAAATCATAGCTGCTTCTTCCAACTCAACAGATATACCCATAAATATACTTGCGGTAATCCATATTGTCATTCCAATTTGACCAACCGAATATACGAGAGACAATCCAATAGGTTTATCATAAAACCCCATATTTATCAATATAATTACCATCGGCATTGCTATTGAAATACCTGGAAACATTCTAACAAACAATACGCTTAATTTAAGCCAATTTTTACCTTTAAATGTATATCTTGCAAAAGCATATCCTGCCATTCCACCAATAATTAAAGAAATAAAAACCGTTAAAAATGCAACTTCTATACTTCTCAGTAATGCTGGTAATGCATCACTTGTAACTCTAAAAAAGGTCACATAATTATCAAAAAGTTTTTTGGGCACACTAAAATGAACCGTAGCTATTTGATCGTATTTTTCTTCTATTTTAGACAATTCTGATTCTATTTCATTTATTCTAGTATTTTTATTATTTATCTCTTCCTTTATCTGAGATATTAAATCTTCCATACCTCCAATTTTTTCTGCCATCGATATTTTATCCATTAATCTTCCAACATCTACATTCAATTGATTTAATTCCCGTTCTAACAACTTCCTTTGTTGAACAAGACTATCTATTTCACTTTTATTTTTCTCTATAATTTCATTTAATTTAACTATTTGAGCATCAAACTTTTCTTTTTTTATTTCACTATTTGTTTTTCTTCTTATAAACGTTTTTATATCTTCAAACTTACTTTCTTCAATAATTGTAATATATCTTTTTTTTGCCGGACTATATACGCTAATAAGCAATTTATCAGGATTATCCCATGAACGTTCTATTCTAAAATGATTATAAAATGATGGAACCAGTCTTGTTGGCCAATCATAAGCTTCCTGATCTGACATAAGAGAAATAGTAACAAGAAAATAAATTGGAGTAAGTATTACAAGAATTATTCCCGCTACAACAATATAAAATAATGTTGAATAAAGAATTTTTTTATACGTGTATTTAGAGGATTTCATTTAGGATTCCTCCTTTTCAAAGGCACCGGAAACCTTCAAATATATTATTGAAACTATAGAAACTATAACCGAAACTATTACAGAATATGCAAGTGCTACTCTATAAAAACCAAGAATTTGTTCTTTATAAAATACAACCTCTTCCAATAATACTGGTATTCTTCTGTATCCATATATCATAACAACTATCAACCATACCTGAATAGCTGAAATTATTCTCAAAATTAATGCTGTTTGAATACTCGGTTTTAACATGGGAATTGTAATTTTTCTCAAAACAGTAAACTTTGTCCCGCCGAATATATATCCTGCTTCTATTGAATCCTTCGGTATCCCTTGAAGTCCTGCTAATAAAATAACCATCATAAAAGGAATAACCTGCCATGCATCAATTAATATTATTAACATAAGTGATTGAAAATCATTCCCTGCAAGAAATACAATTTTTTGATTTGCATCTATTATACCAAGATGATAAAGAATACTATTCATCCAACCATATGACGCAAATCCACTTGACCACATAGCTCCAACTGCAACAGCAGGTAAAGCCATAGGAATTAAAGCAATAGATAAAAGCACCTGCGAACCTCTAAATTTTTTATTTATTATTAATGCAAGCATTAATGCGATTACAAATTCTAAAGTAACTGACACTATTACAAAAAATGATGTGTTAAAAACTGCCTGTTTAAAATATGGATCTTTAAATATAGTAATATAATTATTCAAAGTAAATATATTATTTTCATCAAAAAAACTATATATAATAGCGGTTATAACCGGTCTTACCCAGAAGATTAAATAATATATAATTGTTGGAGCAATTAAAATGTAAGGTATCCATCTTTTTTCAAGTCTTTGTGTACTCAAAGGTATCACTCCTTTACTAAAGGGGCGTCCCGAGAACGCCCCATCATCAATAAATAATATTTATTTTCTCATTGCATCAATCTTAAATTGATATAATTCCATTAAATCAGGCTCAAACTTTTTATCTTCAAGAATCATCTTTTTGAATAAATCATCATATACTAATTTTACCTGTCCCCAGTCTTTCCAGATAGGTGCAATGTATGATAATACACCTGTATTCATAACTGTTACAGCATTCTTGATAATTTCATCCTGTGCATCATTCCCAAGATATTTTATAGCTTCGTCAACTGGAGGTATAAATCCACCTGTACCTTTACTTGCTTTAAGCATTATATCTGGTCTTGTCATATATTCTAAGAATTTCAAAGCAAGATTAAAGTGTTTTGTTCCTTTTACAATTGCAAATCCGCTTGTACCTGCTACAGAACCTCTTCCTGCTGGTCCTTTTGGTGCAGGTGCAACTATAAACTGTGTAGGATTGCTGTTATATACCTCTCCAACCCTTGCACAATGTGCAACTGTCATCCATGTTTCTCCTCTTTTCATTGGAGGTCTTGTATCATCATATGTTTTTATTGCAGGTGAAAATGCATCTTTCATCTTATAAATAAGATACCATGCTGCCATTGAACCTGGATTGTCTAAATTTGGCCAGTCTGCGCCATAAGATAATGCAATAGCACCAATTTGATAAATCAATGATTTCATAGGAACACCAGTAACAGCAAATTTTCCTTCACCTTCTGCTTTTGCTACAAGATTAGCCCATTCTGCAAGTTGTTCCCATGTCATATTGTTAATATCAATATTCTCTGGTTTGTACTTTAATGCTTTTTTATTAATAAGTGTAAGATATACATCAGCTCCTACAGGTAAGAAATACCTTCTTCCATTAAACATGGTCATTGAATCAAAACCTTTAGAAAATGTTCTATCTGTCCATTTTTCAACATAAGGAGTTAAATCATATACATATCCTTTATCTACCATTTTAGGCATGTTTGAAGCATATAATATTATTACATCTGTAGTTACCTTATTTGTTCTAACCTGAACATCTACTTGATCCATTATACTTTGATCGTCCATTGTCTGGAATTTAACCTTACAATTATACATATCTTCAAATGGTTTAATAATCTCGTTAATAATAAACTCCTTTTCTGTAGGTGGAGTCCATAATCTTGAAGATACTACTAATGTTTCAATAGCAAAAGAAAAAACAACAATTGAAATAATCAAAGATACCAAAATAATCTTCTTCATGTCTAACCCTCCCCTAAAATTTTTAGGCATAAATGCCCACCATATAAAATAATATCACTTTTATGTAAGCGGTTACAAATACCAAAAATAATGATTATATACAATTACAGTTGATAATCCATCTTAAATATTAATTATTCATATAATATTCATATTATCGTGTATAAGGTTTAATGGTTAAATATGATAATATTTAATTAGAGAGAATGGAGGCGATTTTATGGAATATAATGATTATATAAACGAGCTTAATAAGATAAAAAAAGATTCTATAAATGGTTTAAACAAAGATTGGAAAGTATTAGAAAGCGTTTATTTAAAAGTAAATGAAAATGGTGAATATAAAAAGTTTATAGGAAATACAGTTGTTATTCCATTGAATAATGAAGACAAAAAAAAGGTTCAAATTATTCAAAAATTATTATACAGCGAATTAAATGGAATATTGGCTAATGAACTACCTGAGGAAACCTTTCATTTAACCATTCATGATTTGTGTAATTATTTTACTGCTGATAATCTGGAAAAATGCATGAAAAATTCTGAAAATACGATAAAGGAAGTCTTCCGAGAATTAAAGGAGATATATGGAAATACAACAATAACATTAAATTCCAATGGATTATTCAATGGTGGAGCTGCAATAGGAATACAATTTTATCCAAAGGATTTCCCAGATTTTAATGCACTCATAAATATGTACAATATTTTTGAAAAGGTATTACCTTTGAAAAAAATACTCATTCCTCATGTTACTCTTGGCTATTATTTGCCCAAAGAATATACCTATGATGAAATTCAAACAATTAAAAAAGTTTTAAATGACATTGAGTTTTCATTTGAAATTACACTCAGTTTAAATGCCTTAACTTTCCAGAGATTTGAAAATATGATAAAATATATTGATCTCTTTTCATTAAAAGATATTTAATAATTTTTATACAGGGGGATTTGTATATGAATACAGACAATTATCTCATTATCGATGCACATTTTGATTTACTTACATATGTAACTGAAAAAAGGAAAGAAGGAAAAAACAAGGTAATAATGAATAGATTTTATGATGATTTTAAAAAAGGAAAGGTTAATATTATAGTGTCTTCATTATTTATTTCAGAAAAATACATTCCAGAAATGGCATTGAGAAACGCTTTAGACCAAATAGCATCTTTACATTATGAAATTGAGGAATCTGAAGGAAAAATAATGCTATGCAGAAATATGAACGATATTCAATACGCAATTGATAATCAAAAGATTGGAATATTACTTTCATTTGAAGGATTAGATCCCATTGGAAATGATTTATATTTATTAAAAGTGTTCTATGAATTAGGAGTAAGATTTGCTGGTTTAGTCTGGAGCCGAAGAAATTACGTTGCAGATGGTGCTTTCTTCTCAGAGGTAGAAACTGGCACAGAAGGCGGATTAAGCAGTTTTGGAGTTAAAACTGTGAGAGAGGCTGAGCGATTAGGCATGTTAATTGATGTAAGTCATTTAAACGATAGAGGTTTTTGGGATGTAATTAAATTTACTACAAAACCTATTATTGCATCACACTCCAATGTCAGAAAACTTTTTAATTCAAAAAGAAATTTAACAGATGAACAAATAAAGGCTATTGCAAATAACGGTGGAGTAATTGGAATAAATGCAAATGGTATGTTTGTAACAGATAATAACTCTGAAAATAATATTAATGGCTTAATTAAGCATATAGATTACATTGCAAACCTTGTAGGAGTAGAACATGTGGGATTTGGTTTTGATTTATGTGATATGTTTAGAGATGAGCAAGTAGATTCTTTAAACACTCATAAAGAAATACCTGTATTAATTGAGAAATTAAAAGAACATGGATATACTGAAACTGAAATAAAGAAAATAACAGGTGAGAATTTCTTACGTGTATATAAATCTATTTTATAAACTATTCTAAAAGGAGTGATAAAAATTAATTTAAAGCAAATATCCTTACTCTCCGGTATTTTGTTGATATTATTTTCAGTTTTGATTTTGGTAAAAGTGTTATTAAGTCCAACAAATGGAGGAGGACTTTATCTGAGTTTAATGATAGCTTTTACCTTTCTCGGAATAGCTTCTTCATTAATATATTATTATATAAAAAAAGAAAAATAGATTTTTTCGCCTTTTTTAAGCTAAAAATATTTAAATTTAAGATTTTTACGAATGTTTATTTAAATCTTAACAACTAACCAAATGAGGCAAAAGCCTCATTTGGTTAAATACATCCCCATCACAATTAATACTTCCATACACTTCTTTCTGGTTTCGTATAGCCCCCTCAATACTTTGGTTCATATTTCCTGAAGAATCTATATCCTATTGTGAATATTAACATTGTGATTGCCATTGGTATTATTATTCTCCACAATCCCACGTATATTACAAAC
>NZ_LBFA01000035.1:0-1261 GCF_013363265.1 Marinitoga sp. 1138 | reverse complement strand
GTTCATAAAAACCATGAATGCGTATGAAAATATGAAATATATTAGCTCGAGCATATATAAGAAAGTCACAAAAGAAGAAATGGATAAATATTTAAAAATAACAGGAATACAGCAACATGCAAAGAAAAAAGTAGGTAAATATTCCACGGGAATGAAAAAAAGACTGGCAGTATCGTTATTATTAATGATAGATCCGGATATATACATATTCGACGAACCAACAGAAGGACTGGATCCAATAGAAAGAAAAAACTTCATGAAATTAATGGAAGAATTAAAAGAAAGAGGAAAAGGGATAATAATAAGCACACACGTATTATCAGAAGCAAAAGAAATGGCTGATAGAGTGGGAATATTATACGATGGAAAAATACAGAAAATAATGTCAAGAGAAGACTTTGATAAACAGAATGAATATATAATAGACGCAGAGGCAAAAAGATATCCAGAATGGCTGGAATACCGAATAGAAGATGGAAAAGCGATAATAAAAAGCGACAACATAATGGAAACGCTGGAAAAATTAAAACAGGAAGGGATAAAAATAAAAGACATAGAAAAAAACACATCAATACTGGAAAAAACATTCATAAAAATATCCTCGGGAGATGGGAAAAATGATTAAAGCAGAACTACAAAAAATAAAAAAAGACAAATTCTTTCTATCATCGCTAATAATATATTACTTCTTCTCAACAATAAAAGCCAAAGGAATAGTATATCTAATAGCAAGATCATATTATGGGCAACCAGAAATGTCATATATAGCAGCAAAATACTTTGGAGGCATGTGGAACTTCTTAGGATTAATACAGCTAATAACAATAATATTTGGAATAAAAGTATTGCATGAAACAACAGAAAGCAGATTATACACATACATATTCATGAAAAACAGCAGATTAAAATTCTACAGCAAAAAAGCCATATCGTTACTGTGGATAACAACAATATACAGTATATATAACCTGATAATTTTCAGCTACTATTATATAACAATAATAGGAAAACCGGAAATAAAAGATTTAATAATGACAATAGTAATATATATAAACTATGAAATAGCGATACTATTTACAGCAATACTGGGAATGATGATATATACAATAGTAAAAAACAACCTATTCTCAATAATGGTATCGTTATTTGTAATATACACATATTTCCTATTGCCAAGATACAACAAAATATATCATCCATTAAACTACGTATATTTAATGACAAAAAAATTAATAAGCTCAAAAGGGATAGAGTTTGTAAT
>NZ_LBFA01000034.1:0-1053 GCF_013363265.1 Marinitoga sp. 1138 | reverse complement strand
GAAAAAATAGGAAGAAGAACATCAATACAGGTAAATCTTTTAAGGATGATAACTGAAGGAATATTATCAATAGTTTCAGGTGAAAACCCAAGATTAATGGAAGAAAAACTAAAAGCATTTTTAAGCCCTGATGAAAAGAAAAAATATGAATCAGAAAAAGAAGGGTGATATAAATGGCAGATAAATGTAAAAAAGATGAAGGGCCACCACCACCACCTGGTTGGCTGGCAACATTCAGTGATTTAAATTCGTTGCTTATGACATTCTTTGTTATGTTGTTCTCCATGGCAACAATTTCACCCGGTAAATTCCAGCAGGCAGCAGTAAGTTTTAGAAGTCCCTTTAGCGGAACGCCACCAAGTGTTTTGACGGGTGGAAAAAGTCTATCAGAAGAAAGCTTAATTACATCAAATCCTGGAATTAGAGTTGAACTTTTCAGACTACAGGACAATCCAAAGTATAAAGGAAGAATAACAATAGAAGAAAATGACAAAGGTACAATAATAAAAATGCAGGACATGGCATTTTTCGAGCCTGGTAGCGCTCAATTAACCAAAGATGCAAAAGAGTTGTTATATAAATTGGGTATAATTCTAATAGAACATTCAAACAATGCAATAGAAATATATGGATTTACAGATGACAGACCGCCAAAAGAACAATTAATATATCCATCAAACTGGCATTTAGGAGCCGCGCGTGCAGCAAGTGTGGCAAAATTCTTTACAGAAGAAATGAAAAAGAAAAGAACACTTGAAAGATTGGCAGAAGTAAAAGCCGGGAAATTTGATCCTGATTATTACTATAATCCTGAAAGATTCTATCCAATCTCAGAAGGAGATAAAGACATATTAAAAGATATACAAAAATTAAAATCAAACACCGAAGCAGAAAAGATGAAATTAAAAGAGGAATTTGAAAAAGGTATAATAGATATTGCAACCTTGAAAACAAAAGAAAAAGAATTAGATGAAAAATACAAAAATGATCTTGATAGACTAAGACATCTATACAGAAGAATTGATTTATTGATTTTAAGACAGCGCTTGAGAT
>NZ_LBFA01000009.1:0-5341 GCF_013363265.1 Marinitoga sp. 1138 | reverse complement strand
TTCCCCCAGTCAAAAGACTGGGGGTTTTTGTTTATGTTATTAATAATTTATTATTAATAAATAGTTTATACAAAATTAAATATATTTTTTTATATTTTTTGATATAATTATTTTTGATATATTTAATTTGGAGGGATTAAAATGAAAAAATTTATAATTAATTATATTATTTTTATTTTTTTGATCTTTGTTTTAAGTTCATGCTCTTCTAATTATTTTAATGGATTATTTAATTTTGATATTTCCAGTATCTTTAAAAATCCTTTTATTGCGTCTTCTTCGAATACTACTTCAAAATCCAATAACGCTGCATTAAGTAGTCAGACTTTTAATATAAAGACTATTGATATTAATACCAAAATTAGAGGTTCTTTCATTACATATAAAGCTTATATTGCTTTTCATGATCTTGATACTTTATATGTTTTTAAAGATTTTAAGATGATTTTTTCTAAAAAATTTGAATCTTCTTTGTTTAGCAACTTTCTCATTTCCAATAAATCTGAGCTTGTTTTTTCTAACGGCAATACACTTTATTTTTATAATTTTTCCAATAATAATCTCTTTAATTTTAAATTTGAGGATAATATTAAATCCATTGCTTTAACTCCATTTGATGAATATTATATTTTAACTGTGAATGGTAATATTATTAAATTTGTTGATTTTAAAAAGGTCTGGATAAATAGTTTAAATACTTCAGTTACTTCAAAATTGCTTGTTACCTATAATAATAATGTTGTTTTTGGAGATATTCAGGGGAATATTTATATTTTTAATTCTTTAGGCGATAGAATTGCTACTTCTAAGGTTAATGGAAGTGTTATTGGTAATTTTGCATCAGATAATTTGGGGAATATATATGTTATTACAAGTACAAAATGGCTATATGTTATTTCTACTAATGGAAAAACTATTTGGAAAAAGCATTTTGATAACGATAGAATATTATTAAATATATTAGTCGATAAAAATAGAAATATTTATCTTACCACTACAGGCAATATTTATATGTACAATTCTAATTTTAAACTTGTTAAAAAAGTATCTGTAAACAATTTAATTGCTAAATCTATTCTTACTAATAAAGGAATTGTTACCGGAGCAATTGATGGAACTATTTTTATTTTTGATTTTAATAAAAAGAATTTATCAAGATATGAAATTAAGAAAAAAATTACCAATACCAATATCTTTTTAGATGATGGAAAAATTTATTTTGTATCTGAAAATAGTATTGTTTCTATTGATATTGAGAATCTAAGAAAAGAAGAATTGTATTGGACATATTCATATGGTTTATTAAATAGGCAATATGTTAATTTGCCACCTGTAAATGTTCGAATTATCTATCCAGCTAATAATTCAAATACTTTAATTAAAGATAAAATCAAAGTTGTCTGGGATTCTAAAGATTTAAATGGAGAGAATTTAAAATATGATTTATATTTTGGAACATCAAAGAATAATTTAAAATTAATTGCTGGGAATTTATCAGCAAAGAGCTATTATTTAGAAAATTTAGACGGAAATGTATCATATTTCCTAAAATTAGCAGCAAAAGATAGCAATTTTTCTATTTTTAGTAATACAATTCAATTTAAGGTAAATTATGCACCGGATAAACCTGTTGAAAAAAATCCGGTTAATCATTATACCAATGTCTCATTATCTCCTGTATTAAAATGGATTGCGAGAGATAAAGATAGTAAAAAGCTATTATTTAATCTTTATTTTGGACAATCTATTGATAGTCTGGAAAAAATAGCTGAAGGATTAGATGTACCGGAATTTTCTTTAAATCAAAAACTTGAACCTGGAAAGCAATATTACTGGAAAGTTGAGGTTTTTGATGAGCTTGGAAATAGAAATGAAAGCGATGTTTTTGATTTTGTTACATCACATGCTCCGGAGAAGCCTGAAATTATTTTTCCAGATATAAGTGAGGCTATTTCAAAAGATTCAACAATTGTTTTTGCTTCAAAAGATATTGATAATGATCCTCTGTTATATGATATTTATTTTGGAAATAATATAGATTCTTTAAAGAAAGTAGTAGAAAATTATAGTGAAAATAAAATAAGAATTTCAGAATTTTCTCCTGGTAAAAGATATAAATTAAAAATAGCAGTAAAAGATGGAAAAGGAAATTATGTCGAAAGTAAGATATATGATATAAAGATTAAATATGAACCAAAATTAAATTGGAAATATTATACCAGAAATAGAATTAAAGGTAATGGGGTACTGGATGATGAAGGTAATATTTACATTGGAAATGATAGTGGATATTTTTATAAATTGGATTCAAAAGGATCTATAATCTGGAGGTTTAAAACAGAAAATAAAATATGGTCAACGCCATTATATGCTGATAATCTTATTTATTTCGGAAATAATGAAGGATACTTATATGCTTTAAATAAAAATGGAGATTTAAAGTGGAAATTTAAAAGTGAAGATATTATAACTGCTTCACCTGTAATTGATAATAAAGGAATAATATATATAGGAAGCTGGGATGGTTATCTATATGCAGTTAATCCAGATGGAACATTAAAGTGGAAGTTTAAGACTAATAATTCAATTAGCGGAAGTCCAGTTATCGGAAGAAGCGGAACATTGTATATAGGAAGTTGGGATGGCTATTTATATGCAATTAATAGAGATGGAACGTTAAGATGGAAGTATAAAACTGAAAATAGAATTTCTCAAACTCCAGCTTTGGATAACAATGAAAATATATATATAGGCAGTGAAGATGGATATGTATATTCTCTTGATTATAACGGCAATTTAAGATGGAGTTTTAAAACAGAAAGTTATATTAAATCATCTCCAGTAGTTGATGAAAATGGCACAATATATATAGGTGGTTGGGATAATTATTTATACGCAATAAATTCTGATGGAACCTTGAAGTGGAAGTTTAAAACTCAATATATAATAACTGGATCAGCTGTATTGGGAGATAAAGGAAATATATATATTTCCAGTTATGACCACAATATATATTGTCTCGATACAAGAGGAAGATTAAATTGGAAATTTAAAGTAGAAGATATAATAGATTCTAATCTACTTTTAGATAATAATAATTTGATTTTTAGCGATGTTAGTGGAAATTTATATTCTATTATCGTAGAAGATAAGGGTTTAAATGAAAAGGCTCAATGGCCAGCATTTAAAAAGAATAATTATAATGTTGGAAAGATAAAAATAGTTAAGAATTTGTTGCCTCTTGGTCCGGATAATCCTGAACCATCCAATGGAGAGGTAAATGTTCCTACGGATATAACTTTAAGCTGGATGGCTTATGATATGGATGGAGATAAACTGGAGTATACAGTCTTTTTTGGAGAAGATAAAGATAATTTAAAAGTAGTATTGAGAAATGTTGACACATTAACCTATACTCCTGAAAAATTAAAACCAAAAACTACATATTATTGGAAGGTTATAGTTAAAGATTCCAGAAACGCTGTAAAAGAAGGGCCTATATGGAGTTTTAAAACTGTAAATCCATATGGTAAGATTAAATGGAATTATAAAACTAAAGGATGGATAGAAAATACACCTTTAGTATTAAATAGTGGAATATATTTTGGTAGTTACGATAGATATTTCTATGCAGTATCTTTTGAAGGTGTTTTAAAATGGAGATTTTTAACAAATTCTGAAATTATTGCGTCTCCAAATACCGATGATGGAAGAAATATATATTTTGGAGACAGCTCAGGAAGGTTGTATTCAATAACAAATGATGGTACTTTAAACTGGAAATTGAATTTGAGAGGTAAAATACTTTCAACTCCATTAATAGCAAATAACAGAATTTATGTTGGCACATCAAAAGGTGTATTATATTCAATAGATTTAAATGGAAATATTTTATGGACCTTTAAAACAAATGATTATATATTATCAATGCCTGCATTTTATAATGGAAATATAATTTTTGGTGGTTCAGATTCATATGTTTATTCTCTTAACGAAAGAGGTGAATTAAACTGGAAATTTAAAACTGGAGGATCTGTAAAATCATCTCCAGCTATAGATAAAGAAGGAAATATTTATATAGGCAGCGATGATAATTATTTGTATAAAATATCAAAATTTGGAAAGTTAATATTTAAATTTAGAACCAATAGTTCTATACAAACAAAGGTTAGCATAGATGAAAATGGAAATATATATTTTGGAAGTCTCGATTATTATCTTTATGTTTTAAATCCAAAAGGAGAATTAATAAATAAATTTAAAACTGATGGTGAAATTTATTCGACACCTACCTTTGATGATAAAGGTTATATATACTTTGCAAGTTTAGATTCTAAAGTTTATGCATTAAATAAAGATTATAGCATCGATTGGATATTTAATAGTGGATATGGTATTGTTTCAAGTCCAATTATAAAAGATGGAATTTTATATATTACAAGCAGGGATGGAAATTTATATGCTATAAAAATTGAAGGACATAACACACCTGAAAAATCCATAATAAAAAATTATTATAATAAATGAGGAGGTTGTGGTTGATGAAAAAAGTCTATTTATTTATTGCAATTTTAGTGGTTTCTACAATGATGTTTTCAGGAAATCTTTTCTTTGAATTTGGATTATATAATCCAGGAAATAATGCTATATCAGTTTTGAATAATAATTTTGTTGCTGGATATAATATGGGAATGTTTGAAACATATATAACATTATCAGGAGTTTCAGGAAGTTTAAATGCTAAAATGGAAACTACTAAACTTGGAGCAGAAGAAGATGTTAATTTTTCAATTGGAGTAAATTTAGGTTATGGTGGAATTGGAGGAGCATTTTATTTAATTAAAGAACCAAAAACCGAGTTAGCTCTTTATGGTGGATATAATATGGTTTTTTATAAAAAGTTTAATATTAAGGGAAGCGGAGATATAGGTATTGGCGAAGGAAATACAACTTCTGAAGATAATAATACTTCTTCCGCTGATGAAACAAATTTTATAGATAGTTTAAATGAACAATTGAAAAAGATAAATATAAATATAATAGATGCAGGACTTAAAATAAAATACAGGTATGATAATAATCTTTCATTATTTGCAAAATATGGATTATCATTAAACATTTTTGCATATAAAGATGAAATGGATTTTGAAGATGTAAAATTACCATATACAATAAGTTTAAATTTTGGTACTATATCATTTATAACATTTGGTGTTGAATTTGATTTTGGAAAAGAAGAAGTAGATTGGGACTTATAAATATAAATTATTATTAATGAAAAAGAGAAATTCAGAAAGAATACTGTAACGAAAAAAGTATTGACAAAAAGGGAAAAAGATGG
>NZ_LBFA01000003.1:0-3827 GCF_013363265.1 Marinitoga sp. 1138 | reverse complement strand
ATTTTATATCTACGTAGATATTATATCAAAAATTTAAATCTTTTCAGCCGGCTGTTTTGTTCTGGCGCCAGAAAAATATAAAATAGAAGGAAATATAAGGAGGTTATAAAATGCTAAAAGGTTATTATTTTATTAACAATAAGATGGAACCTGTTGCTGAATGCTCTTTTTGTCAAGGAGCTATTGTTGTTTGTTGGGTAACGTGGTAAATCACCATGATTATATATAAATTTAAAGGAGAGTGGTTAAAATGTTAAAAGGTTATTATTTTATTAATAGTAAAATAGAACCTGTTGTTGAATGTTCTTTTTGTCAATCTGCTATAGTAGTATGCGGAGTTATATGGTAACTACATAATTATTAGTAAATATAGTTAAACGTTTCCCATCATAAAACAAGATGGGAAACGTATTTTAAAAATTATCAAGTAAGGAGGAACAAAATGAAAAATAAAATATTATTATTATCCCCAAAAGTAAATTTAATAAAAACTAATAAAGGCGCTATTTTAAAGCGTGTGGGTGGAAGTAATCTGATATTTTTAAGTCAAACAGAAGCTTTATTTTTATCGTTGTGTGACGGAACTAAAACTTTTGAAGATATTAGTGAAAAGATATCAAATTTATATGAAGTTTCGATTGATATAGTAAAAAATGATTTACATATTTTAATAGACAAATTTAATAAAATTAATATAATAAATTTTTTACCTCAAAAATTACATAAAAGATTGTCGAAATATACTGAGAATGAATATCTTTTTATTCCTGAAATTGATAGTCCTATTATTATTCCACATAAAATTAATAGTATAGGTTTTTCTTTAACGGATTATTGTCCTTTAAATTGTAATTATTGTTTTGGTAATTTCAATTCAAATAATACTAAAAAATATTTACCAACCGAAAAAGTTATTTCAATTATTGAAGAAGCTGAAGAATTAGGAAAAGTAGAATATGTATCTTTATCAGGCGGTGATCCTATAGCTCATTCTGGATTAGCTAAAATTATTAATTTTTTGGGAAAAAAAGAATAAATTATGAAGTTTCAACAAAAGGAACAATTCTATCAAAAGAAAAAATTATAGAATTAGTTGATGCGGGTTTAAGAAACATTCAAATAAGTATAGATGCATGGGAACCAGAAAAATGGTCCAGAATAACAGGTTTAAAGAAAGAAGATTTTAACAAAGTTATAGAAGCTTTTTATTGGTGCAATGTGTTTAATATAAAAACCAGGGGGCGAATAACTTTATCTAAGGAAAACTTAAATGATTTAGAAATTTTATTTCAGAAATTACCTTTTTTAGGTGTTGAAGAAATTAGAGTAGTTCCTATACTTCCAATTGGAAGAGGAATTTTATCCCAAACATTGACAGAAAATGAAATAAAATATGCAATATCGTTAAAAGAAAAATATGAAAAAATATACAATGGAAGTATCAAAATTACATATGGATTACAAAAATTTGCAAAAAATATAACCTGTGGCGGTGCAAAAGTTGCAATGCAAATATGTTCTGATGGGGAAGTTATATTGTGTGATGTAGTAGAAGGAATAAATAAATCGGCATTCAGTTATGGAAATATATTCGAAAAATCTATAAAAGATATATGGTTTTCCGAAAAAGCGAATAGATTTAGATATAATTTAGATTTAAAAGAATGTATTCAGTGTGATAAATTTAGTACCTGTAATGGTGGCTGCAGAGCAGTTGCATATAAATATTATGGAGATATAAACAAACATGATCCAAGATGTTTAAATTATTCAGAAAAGAAAGAAGGTGAATTATTTATATGGAAAAAAGAAGAGATGACAACAAATTAGAAAAAAAAGAAATATATAATTTTTTATTCAAAATATTTAAAAGATATTGGAAAAGACAAATAATAGCTATTTTATTTATTGGTTTGATGGCAATATCAGCATTGGTTTTTCCAATGCTGATTAAATATATGATAGATGTTGTAATACCAGAAAAAAATTTTCAAATTCTCTTTAAATATATATTTATAATGATAGGAGTATTGATTGCAACTTCTGTGATAAGTTATTTAGGTGAAATAATATTTGAGATGAATGCATTAATAGCCAAACGTGATATAAGAAAAGAAATTATAATAAAATTAACAAAATTACCATATGAATTTTTTATGAAAATTAATTCAGGTGAGTTAATATCAAAATTAATGTCAGATCTTGAAATGGTTGGAGTTGTAGTTTCTCAGGTGTTTCCAGTTTTTGTATTATCGATATTACAAATTGCAGGAATAATAGGAATGATGTTTTATTTAAATTGGAAACTAGCAATGGTGCCAATAATTTTAACAATAATATCCCTTTTAATTTTGAAGATCATAAATAAAAAAGCAGAACATATCTCAATTATTGAAAGAGAAAAATTTGGAGAAATTACAAATTTATTAGTAGATATTATAAATAATATAAAAACAATAAAAGTAATGAATGTGTATAGTTGGACAGAAGAAATGATGGATACTATATTATATAACCATTATAATGTTGGGAAAAAGTTTATAAAATTTATAAAATTATCCGGAGCAATAGGTAATTCCATAAATGGATTAATAACAGTTGGAGTATTTGGATATGGAGGATATTTAATTATAAAAAATGAAATAACTCTTGGAACATTAATAGCTTTTTGGACATTTATTCAAACATTGATGTCACCTTTGCAATTATTAATGAAGGTAAATATGGTACTTAGAAGCTCATGGGGTGGGATAAAGAGAATAGTTGATATAACAAAATATGAAGAAGAAAAGGTTGAAGAGAAAAAAATAGAAAATATTAATTCAATTCAACTGGAAAATATCGAATATGGTTTTAATAATGAAAAAATACTTGAAACAGTAAATTTAAACCTACAAAAAGGAAAAATAATATGTATAACAGGAGAGAATGGAGTAGGAAAGACAACTTTATTTAATGTAATAACAGGTCTATATATACCGAAAAAAGGAAAAATAAAATTAAATGATAAAGAAACAATAGAAAGTAATATATTAAGAAAACATATTGGATATGTGGAACAAGAACCCGTATTATTTAAAAATTGTAGTATTAAAGAAAATATATTGATGGGAAGAAAGATTTCAAAAGAGAAATTTGAGGAAATTTTGAAAATAACTGATCTGGAAAAAATAATATCAAAATTTGAAAATGGAATAGAGGAAAAAGTGCAGAATATAAATTTATCTGGTGGTCAAAAGCAAATGATAGCAATAGCAAGAGCATTAATATCAGAACCTCAGATTATCTTACTTGATGAATTTACATCTGCAATGGATGCGAAAAATGAGGAAATAATACATGAAATTTTAAAAAAGTTAAAAAAAGAAGGAAAAATAATAGTTTTAATAACACATAGGAAATCAACATTAGAGATATGTGATGAGAAACTAAAAATCGAAAAAGGTGAATTAGAAAAGCTTACTGATAAAAATTTATATTATTAAGCAATTATCCTCTGGAGGTATAACAAATGGAAGAATTATTAAAAGTAGAAAAAATAAGCAAAACATATCCAAATGGAGTAAGAGCAAATAATAATATAAATTTTAGTTTAAAAACAAATGAAATTATTGGATTAATTGGTCCAAATGGAGCAGGAAAAACAACATTAATAAGACAGATTTTAAAATTATTGAAACCAACTTCAGGAAACATTATTATAAATGATGGTAGTATAATAAAAAGTGTGTAAATAAAAAAATAAAAAAATAAAAAGAATGAATATGTGAAAAAAGGAAGCCCAGAAGTGTGGTGAAAGAGAAAGGGGATTTTGAAAAAAAGGTTAG
>NZ_LBFA01000021.1:0-4214 GCF_013363265.1 Marinitoga sp. 1138 | reverse complement strand
AATATATTTCATATTTTCATACGCATTCATGGTTTTTATAAACTGTGGTTCTTCTACAAAGCCCAGTAAATATTTCCCTTCTTTTATTTTTATTTCTCCTTCATCGGGATTATATACTTTTGTTAATATATAAAACAGTGTGGATTTTCCTGCTCCATTTTCCCCTAATATTACAAACTTTTCCCCTTCTTTGACATCAAAATCCACGCCTTTTAATACTTCTTTTTCTTTGAAGCTCTTTTTTATCCCTTTTACTTCTATCATTTTTTCACCCCATACTATTTTTTATTGTTTCACTTTGGGACTGTGGCTGGAAAAGTTGATTTTTTATTCTGGGATATCTATTTTTCCTGGGGTACAGTGATCAACACCGCATATATCTGATGGTTTACAGTCCCCTAAATCAATAGTAAAACAACCATCTGTAAGAGTACAACTTCCCCCATCGTAACCACTACAATGATCTAATATCCAAACACATTCTGGTTTTATATTATTTTTCCCATTGATAACTTTTAAATGTTTCATAATATATCGACCTCCATTTAAATTTTATTTTTCTTTTCCAGCCACAGAATCTAAATCTATACCTTTATTCAAGTTTTAATTCATATATTTCAAGTATTTTATTTATTGTATTATTTTCTTTTAAAATTCCATAATACCTATCTTCTCTTTTGAAGAATAAAATTGGTTTATCTGTTAATCTAGATATTTCACCTGTTTTCATATTTATTTTATAATTTTTATTATTAAGATATAATATCTCTTTCTCGCCAGAAAAATTTATATCTGTAAAATTTGCATTTTTGAATATTGCCAAATATACTTCATTCTTCCCTTTTATTTCGTTTTTCCACAATATTACAAACTTTTTATCTCTTACTTTACCAAATATTAATTTTGTTGCATTTTCTTCTTCTATTACTATTAACATTTTTTGGTTTTTATTATATACATAATAGTCGTAATTAATCTTTCCCTCTTTCAATAATGGATATATCTCTTCCATGTTTATATCCTCTACTTTTCCGCTTTCAAGATCATATCTTTTTATGTTTATCTTTCCTCCGTAATTCCCAAAATATGCATATTTCCCATTTTGATATATATATGTATAATATTCCATATCTGAAAATACCTTTTCTTCTTTTTTTAGAAGTTTATATGTCTTTACATCGAAGGTATGTTTTAATTTTATGTATTTGCTATTTGCTCCAAAGAATGACGATACACTCTTTTCTGTTGTACTTTCAAATATATATAATTTATCCTTATACTCTGCTATTTCAAGATATCCTGAAAAATCATTTAATGTTATTAAATCCTTATACCAGTTAAGATTTTTATCTATTAATATCAATTTCCTTCCTGTTTCATTTACTAAAGCACTTAAAATAAATTTATCTTTCATTTTATAATCAATAGTTACATAAAGTGATTTAATATCAAGATTTAGCTTTTTATTAAATACATATTTGTCATCTTTTTTTATATATTCACTTATCTCCATATCTCCATTTTTTTCATTTCCACATATTATCCAGAATTTATTTTCAAATGTATATATATTTATAACAGGAGGAGAACCAAACTGCCCAACTTCAAATAAAGCTGGTGGTTTTTTTGTTATTAACTCTTTTTTGTTATTATATAAAGAATATACCTCTACGTTAAATGTATCTCCTTTAACAAATATTGGAGTTATTATTATTTCATTTTCTGTAAAAGCTAAATTAATATTTTTAGGATCTCTATTTTTTATCTCTATTTTCTTTATCATTTTTAAACTATCAGAAAACAACGAAATCGTTAGTATTAATATAAATAAAATGATTAATCCTTTTCTTTTCATTTTCTCATCCCCCTATTTTTAATTTTTCTAATCCTATTTTTGTTAAATCACAAGAAATACTTCTACTATTGCTTTTTGTTAATAATTCATACGGACATCCTCCGCCGCATATATTTCTCAATTCGCATATTCCACAATCTTCTTCTATTTTTTTTACTACCTTTTTATAAAACTCCTTTTTGTTGTTGATAAATTCTTCCCACTTCATTCCCACTTCTCCAAGTTCATACTCTTTTTCCCCGGTAAATCTCTGACATGGATATATCTTTCCATCTATATCTATTGATACTATCCCCAACCCCGCTCCACATGGATATTTTTTTATTTCTCCTTTTTTTATCGTTTCCCATAATCCACTTATATTTAATGGAATAAATCTTTTATCTTTTTCTTCTATTATTTCTTCTACTTCTTCATATAATTTTTTCTTTTCTTCTTCTGTCCATTCTTTTGTATATGGATAGGATGCTACTGCAAATGAATATCCGCTTAAATTTTTTTCTTCTATAAAATGTCTTGCTATTTTTTTTATTTCTATTTCCTGATTTGTTACTGTTGCTCTAACGTTTAACTTTTTTCTTTTTTTCATTATTAACTCTATATTTTCTGATACCTTTTCATGTGATCCCTTTCCACCTACAAATGGCCTTTGAAAGTTTTGAATACTTTCACATCCATCCATACTCATCATCATTGAAAATTTTTCTTTTATTAAAAATTCTATTATTTCTTCATTCATTATTGTTCCATTTGTGGTTATTGAATATACAACCTTTTTGTTATATTTCTTTCCCAACTCTTTTGATAATGCAACGCTTTCTTTTATTTTTTCAAATTCAAGCAACGGTTCTCCACCAAAATACGTTATTGTTATTTTTTTCTTTTTTGTATTTGAAAATATATATTCCAGACTTTCTTTTATTAATTCCATTTTCATACTTTCTGGTTTTTCCTTGTGAGCATAACAGTATATACATTCAAGATTACATGCTTTTGTTATATTTAATATAATATTTGATGGTTCAAATATTATTTCAGAATTATAGAATTTTTCACTTTCTTCTACTTTTTTATTTATTGCTTCTTTTAATATTTTTATATCTTCATCTACTTCTTCAGATTTTGCATCTTCAGTAAAATGTTTATATGCTTCATCATCGAGTTCTATTAATGTTACACTTTCCAGATCAAGAGCGTATTTTTTATCGTTGTTGTTATATATTTTCCATTTCATCTTAAATCCCCTTTCCTTTCTCCTGTTATATATTTTTTGGTATAATATACACGTAAATATATATAGAAAATAGATTCTATCTAACTACTCAGAAAATTCAATTTGGATTTGAGGATTGTATGAATCTGTTTTATATTTTTTATCGTTATCTCCTGCTAATACTATTGATGAAAACATGATTATTCCTATTAATATTAAAATAATTATCTTTTTCACTATCCCACCTCCTGCTTTAAATTTTACCATTTCTAACATGGTTTTCAAGTGTCTTTTTCAAAATAAAAATCCGCTTTTTATCAGTGTTTCAAAATTTCATTTTTGTTGTATTTTTATTAATTTTCTTTTTCTTAATCTTCGTAATTTAACCGTAAAGTTTTTATGCAGGGCTTATTTACGTTTTTTTAGATATTTCACATTTTCATCTGAGATTTTTTATATTCTAATTAAGCTTAAGTTCCTTAGATTTTTATTTTATATGTAACAAAATAGTTAATTTTCGAAAAGGTGATCACGATGGATTTTTCTATAAAAGATATTATTAATATTATTAGTTTTGGATATTTTTCTTATCCCGTAATCAATTTTTTATTTGAGAATACAAAAGATATTTCTTTAAAATTTTATTTTCTGTTATTAAAATCAAAATGGAAAAGAGATTTTGATTCTGCTATATTTTATGCAAATAAAACTATTTCAACAACAACAACAACAACAACAATATTAAAAGAATTAGCAAGATTTGAACTCATTTCTTTGTACTATAAAATAGGAAAATCTGATTTAGCGAAAAAAGAAGTTATTATATTAAGAAACAATTTTGAAAACCTTCCAGCTTATGCAAGATGTTTAATATTACCAGGATTGAATCTATTTAATAAATCATATAATATAACTAATGATTTTAAAATATATTCTGATAATTATGAAAAAAATAATGTAGATAAGGCTATTTTAAAATATTCTCATGCAAGAGAACATATTAAAAATGAAGAATATAATAAAGCATATGAATTATTCATAGAAGGTTATTTTCTTGCAGAAGACTTTCCACATCCAACTATGATGTGTAATGGTTTAAATGGTGCTGCATGGTGGATGAGAAATGAAGATAAAAAGAAGGCTTTA
>NZ_LBFA01000033.1:0-1196 GCF_013363265.1 Marinitoga sp. 1138 | reverse complement strand
TACACAGCAATACCTAAAAAAGCAATTACAGACGCAGTATGGAAGGAAACTTCAGTATTAATTGTTGTATTCCTTGTAATAATGATTGGTGCTTTTGTAATTGGTATTGTATTTGTTAATAAAGCAATTACAAAACCTATTTTAATTATGACAAAAGAAATGGAAGAGGTTGGAAAGGGTAATCTTAACGTTAAAGTTCATGTTGATGCAAATAATGAATTGGGTGTTCTTGCTAAAATTATGAACCAAACAATTGCTTCATTAAGAACACTTGTTGAAAAGGTTCAGGAATCTTCAAAAACATTAATTGAAACATCTTCAGAAGTTTCTAATTCTATTGATAAGAATTATGAATTAAACTTGAGAATATACGATGAAATTGAAGAAATTAACTCCAAGGTTCAGGACGCTTCTTCTTCACTTGAAGAAACAACTGCCGGTGTTGAAGAAATTGCTGCTGCAGCACAAAACGTTTCAAGATCAACTCAGGAAATAATGGAAAGATCAACTCAGGTTTCAGGACTTGCTAAAGAAGGTTCAAAGAACGTTGAAGAAGTTAAAACAAAAATGATTGACGTTAATGAAAAGGCAAAGGAAAACGCAAAAACAGTTAAGGTACTTGCAAGTGAAACTGCTAATATTCAGGAAATTGTTGAGACAATTAATTCAATTACAGAACAGACAAACCTCCTTGCATTAAATGCAGCTATTGAAGCAGCAAGAGCTGGAGAAGCAGGAAAAGGATTTGCTGTTGTTGCTGATGAAATTAGAAAACTTGCAGAAGAAAGTAAAAAAGCCACAGAAGAAATTGCAAATATACTTGGAAAAATACAAAACAGCGCTTCAGAAGTTGATAAAGAAACAGAAAATGTTGTTGAAAGTATAAATGAAGCAAACAAGATGGTATTTGAAATTGCAGAACAATTTGAAAGTATCACACAGGAAATTGAAGGTATTTCAATGATGATTGACAGCACTGCATCATCAGCAGAAGAGCAAACAGCATCAACAGAGGAAATTGCAGCTGCTGTAGATACTGCAAATAAAGCTGTTACAAGCGTTGCTGAAGATGTAATTAACTTCAAGAATGAAATAAAAGCACAGAACGAAGACTTTGCAAAGATTACAAAGGTTGCCAATAGACTTGAAGATTTAAGTGAAGAACTTAATACTCTTATTAAACAATTTAAAATTTA
>NZ_LBFA01000032.1:0-4945 GCF_013363265.1 Marinitoga sp. 1138 | reverse complement strand
AAACAAAAACCCCCAGTCTTTTGACTGGGGGAAAAATAAAAAGAGGGGCGCTACCTACTCTCGCATGGACAAGCCATACTACCATCGGCCCGGATATGCTTAACGGTCGGGTTCGGGATGGGTCCGCGTGTTCCCATATCCGGTATCTGCACCCCTCAATCTCTCATTCACATGTGCATAGTTACTCAATAAGGTCAAGGCCTCGGGCTATTAGTACCGGTCGGCTCAATACATCACTGTACTTACACCTCCGGCCTATCTACGTCCTAGTCTCGAACTGCCCTTACCTCCATATGGAGTGGGAAACCTCATCTCGGGGCCCGTTTCCCGCTTAGATGCTTTCAGCGGTTATCGGTCAGGTACGTGGCTACTCAGCTCCTGCTCCTGGCGGAACAGCTGATTTACCAGTGGTACCCTCACACCGGTCCTCTCGTACTAGGTGTGACCCCCCTCAAGTTTCCTACGCCCGCAGCAGATAGGGACCGAACTGTCTCACGACGTTCTGAACCCAACTCACGTACCGCTTTAATGGGCGAACAGCCCAACCCTTGGGACCTACTTCAGCCCCAGGATGCGATGAGTCGACATCGAGGTGCCAATCCGCGCCGTCGATATGAACTCTTGAGCGCGATAAGCCTGTTATCCCCGGGGTAACTTTTATCCGTTGATCGACGGCCCTTCCACTCGGATCCGCCGGGTCACTAAGACCGTGTTTCCACCCTGCTCGACCTGTCAGTCTCGCAGTCAGGCAGGCTTTTGCCTTTACACTCTCCTGTGGATTTCCAACCCACATGAGCCTACCTTCGCGCACCTCCGTTACTCTTTAGGAGGCGACCGCCCCAGTCAAACTGCCCACCTAACACTGTCCCATCAGTGCTCTTCACACTCAATGGTTAGTAACCCATCATGCTGAGGGTGGTATCCCACCGGCGGCTCCACCTACCCTGGCGAGCAGGTTTCTCTGCCTCCCACCTATCCTGTACACAACATGACAAGTTACAATGTCAGGCTACAGTAAAACTCCACGGGGTCTTTCCGTCTAACTGCGGGTACTGGGCATCTTCACCCAGTCTGTAATTTCACCAGGCCCTCCGCTGAGACAGTGCCCAAATCGTTACGCCATTCATGCAGGTCGGAACTTACCCGACAAGGAATTTCGCTACCTTAGGACCGTTATAGTTACGGCCGCCGTTTACCGGGGCTTCGGTTCGTTGCTCTCACAACTCCCCTTAACCTTCCGGCACTGGGCAGGCGTCAGACCCTATACTTCCTCTTTCCGAGTTCGCAGAGTCCTGTGTTTTTGGTAAACAGTCGCCTGGGCCTTGTCACTGCGACTCCCCGGTGCAGTTGCCCACACCAAGGAGCACCCCTTCTCCCGAAGTTACGGGGCTATTTTGCCGAGTTCCTTAGCGGAGGTTAGCCTGCTCCCCTTAGCCTTCTCAGCTCACCCACCTGTGTCGGTTTTCGGAACGGGCATGTATATACTCAACGATAAGCGAGGCTTTTCTTGGCAGCCGGGCTACCACCTCGTTGGACTTATGTCCTCCCCTTCACGCTTCAGACTCCAGTAGCGGATTTACCTACTACCTTCTCTGTCCTTTGCGCTTGGATGAGCGTGCCACTTGCTCACGAGGCTTCGCCTTCTGCGTCCCCCCTCTTATCTCGTATATACATGGCACTGGATTCTTTACCAGTTTCCCATCGGTTACTCCTTTCGGATTCACCTTAGGTCCCGGCTTACCCTGGGCGGACGACCCTTCCCCAGGTACCCTTGGGCTTTCGGGGGGAGGGATTCTCACCCTCCTCTCGTTACTCATGCCCACATCCGCTCTTGTGCTTCGTCCAGTAATCCTCACGAATTACCTTCTCCCTACTGCACAATGCTCCCCTACCAATCCGCAGATTCCGCAGCTTCGGCGTACGGCTTCAGCCTCCTTACATTTTCGGCGCAGTCCGCCTCAACCGGTGAGCTGTTACGCACTCTTTTAATGATGGCTGCTTCTAAGCCAACATCCCGGCTGTCTCTGGCAGTCCACTACCTTTCACACTTAGCCGTCTCTTCGAGACCTTAGCTGGCGGTCTGGGCTGTTTCCCTCTCGACCATGGAGCTTTTCCCCCACAGTCTGTCTCCCGTACATCAACTAACGGTATTCGGAGTTTGACAAGTTTCGGAGGTTACCCCCCTACGCCTATCAGTGCTCTACCCCCGTTAGTCTTGTACGAGGCCGTGCCTACACACGTTTCGGGGAGATCCAGCTATCACCAGGTTCGGTTGGCTTTTCACCCCTATCCACAGGTCATCCGAATGCGTTTCACTGCATACCGGTTCGGGCCTCCATTGCGTTTCACCGCAACTTCACCCTGCCCATGGATAGCTCACCTGGCTTCGGGTCTGCATATACTGACTATCCGCCCTCTTCAGGCTCGCTTTCACTTCGGCTTCGCCTCTCCCGGCTTAACCTCGCCAGTACATGCAATTCGTGGGCACATTAATCAAAAGGCACGCGGTCACTCTCTCGAGCTCCCACTTCTTGTAGGCTTACGGTTTCAGGTTCTCTTTCACTCCCCTCCCGGGGTCCTTTTCACCTTTCCCTCACGGTACTTCTACGCTATCGGTCGACGGGTAGTATTTAGCCTTGGATGGTGGTCCACCCTGATTCACGCAGGATTCCTCGTGTCCCACGCTACTTGGGATCATAATCCAGCCACTCACATGTATTTCGCCTACGGGGCTTTCACCCTCTCCGGCATACCTTCCCAGGTATTTCGGCTATACATGCTTCGTGACCGAGCCTCGTGCTGTCGGCTCCGATTATGTCCCGCTACCCCATACTGGCAACGGCAGCACCCTTTTACACCAGTATGGTTTGGGCTCCTCCCCTTTCGCTCGCCACTACTCAGGGAATCTCTCTTGATTTCTTTTCCTCCGGGTACTAAGATGTTTCCCTTCCCCGGGTTCGCCTCCCTTTCGGGATCTTTTGGGTTCCCCCATTCGGACATCCACGGATCTACGCTCGCTTGCAGCTCCCCGTGGCTTTTCGCAGCTTGCCACGTCCTTCTTCGCCTCCCGTCGCCTAGGCATCCGCCGTAAGCCCTTTTTACCTTGACCTTATCTTTCACTATGCACTTGTCAATGAGCTGGTGGAGTAGAGGGGACTTGAACCCCTAACCTTCTGCGTGCAAGGCAGACGCTCTCCCAGTTGAGCTACTACCCCTACTCCTTCACTACTGAACAGAGACACCCATTCCTTTTTTCTCCTTAGAAAGGAGGTGATCCAGGCGCACCTTCCGGTACACCTACCTTGTTACGACTTAGCCCCCCTCGCTGACTCCACCCTCGATAGCTGGCCTCCTTTCGGTTAGCCTCACCATCTTCGGGCGTTTCCAACTCGGGTGGCTTGACGGGCGGTGTGTACAAGACCCGGGAACGTATTCACCGCAGTGTGGCTGACCTGCGATTACTAGCGATTCCGGCTTCATGCAGTCGGGTTTCAGACTGCAATCTGAACTGGGGTAGGGTTTCTGGGATTCGCTCCACCTCTCGGCCTCGCTGCCCTCTGTCCCTACCATTGTAGCGCGTGTGTCGCCCAGGACATAAGGGGCACGATTACCTGACGTCATCCCCTCCTTCCTCCGCCTCGTCGGCGGCTGTCCCGTTAGCGTTCCCACCCTAAGTGCTGGCAACTAACGGCAAGGGTTGCGCTCGTTGCGGGACTTAACCCAACACCTCACGGCACGAGCTGACGACGGCCGTGCACCACCTGTATAGGCTCCCGGTACCGAAGTACCGGGTCCCCTGCATCTCTGCAGGGTACCACCTATATGTCAAGCCCTGGTAAGGTCCTTCGCTTAGCTTCGAATTAAACCACACGCTCCACCGCTTGTGCGGGTCCCCGTCAATTCCTTTGAGTTTCATCCTTGCGGACGTACTCCCCAGGCGGCCCACTTATCGCCTTAGCTTCAGCACGAACGGTACTACCGCTCACACCTAGTGGGCATCGTTTACGGCTAGGACTACCCGGGTATCTAATCCGGTTTGCTCCCCTAGCTTTCGGGCCTCAGCGTCAGGTTTGCCCCAGGAGACCGTCTTCACCACCGGCCTTCTTACCTGTATCTACGCATTTCACCGCTACACAGGTAATTCCGTCTCCCTCTAGCAACCTCAAGTCTAACAGTTTCAGACGCATTTCCCTGGTTGAGCCAGGGCCTTTTACATCTGACTTATTAGACCGCCTACACCCCCTTTACGCCCAGTGATTCCGGGCAACGCTCGCCCCCTACGTATTACCGCGGCTGCTGGCACGTAGTTAGCCGGGGCTTTTCCTTACCTACCCTCATCAGATGGCCATTCCCTACCATCCTTATTGTTCGGTAAGTTCAGGAGTTTACGTCCCGAAGGACTTCTTCCTCCACGCGGCGTCGCTGGATCAGGGTTCCCCCCATTGTCCAATATTCCCCACTGCTGCCTCCCGTAGGAGTGGGACCCGTGTCTCAGTGCCCCTGTGGCCGGCCACGCTCTCACGCCGGCTACCCGTCGTCGGCTTGGTAGGCCTTTACCCTACCAACTACCTGATGGGTCGCAGGCAGCTCCTCCAGCCAAGCCTTGGCTCGCTTTCCCCTCTCGGGCTCATCCGGTATTAGCCACCGTTTCCAGTGGTTGTCCCGGTCTGGAGGACACCTTCCTACGCGTTACTCACCCGTTCGCCACTAGTACTACAGCCCGAAGGCTGCCTCCTCGTTCGACTTGCATGTGTTAAGCACGCCGCCAGCGTTCGCCCTGAGCCAGGATCAAACCCTCCATCCAAGATTTCGAGTTCGATCTTAACTCTTTGAATCTACTTCCGCTGGGTGTCTCTGTTCACTTGTCAAGGAGCTTCTCTTCCTCTTCTCTTTTTCTTCCAGACGCTCTCACCCGCGTCCGAGTATATATATTACCACCTTTCTT
>NZ_LBFA01000028.1:0-3501 GCF_013363265.1 Marinitoga sp. 1138 | reverse complement strand
AGCACAGAACGAAGACTTTGCAAAGATTACAAAGGTTGCTAATAGACTTGAAGATTTAAGTGAAGAACTTAATACTCTTATTAAACAATTTAAAATCTAAAATTTAAAATTTAAAGCACTTCGGATTTCAATACCGAAGTGCTTTTTTTATTTAACTCAAAATCAAAAATATTTTTCGTTACGCAAATTTAAAGTTTTTCCATTGTATTTTTTTTAAAATTTAATGATATAATATTTACAAATATCTCTATATTAAAAAAAATTCAAAGGGGTGTGGAATATGAAAAAGGTAAATTTTCATCAAACGCTGGGGTTTAAGGTTATTTTATCTGTTTCAATTGTTATCATTGTCGGATTTTTGATAAACGGTATTGCAATGTATAAAAACCTTAAAAACTTGACAGATCAATATGTAAAAAACGGCGTATTAAAGCAAAGCGTGGAAAACATTGCTACAACAATGGAAACATATCGTACAGGAACAGAACAATTAAAAGAAGAGATGATGGATGCCTCTATTTTAAGGTTAAAAACCTTAAATGCTGTTGTGAAAGATATAATTAACAGCTATGTAGAAAAAGCAAAAAAAGGTGAAATGTCCTTTGAAGAAGCTCAAAATCTTGCAAAAGAAGCTGTTCGAAAAATAAGATATGACAATGGAACTGGATATTATTATATATACGATGAACACGGAGTAAATATTATGCATGCTGCTAAACCTTCTCTTGAAGGTAAAAATTTATATGATTTAAAAGATAAAACCGGAATATATATACTTAGAGAATTAATAAACAGAGCCAAAGAGGCTTATAAAAATAATGATGATGGAATTTTGCTTTTCCACTGGTCAAAACCTGGAGAACCAGAAGATAAATTATTTCCAAAATTAGGTGTTGCTTTCTGGATTCCTGAATTTAAATGGATGGTTGGAACTGGAATTTATATTGATGATATAGATAAAAAATTAGATGAAAGAAAGAAAAAATTCCTTGATTCATTATATGAAAAATTATACTCAACATCATATATTGGAGATAATACATATCCTATAGTATATACAAAAGATGGAAAATATTTTATATATAAGGACAAATCTAAAATCGGAAAGGAAGCTACTGCTGTTGATCCAAAAAGTGGTAAAAAAATTGTTGATCTTGCCATTGAAAAGGAAAATGGTTTTTATGAATATTATTTTCCAAAATCTACAAATTCTGATAAATTATACAAAAAAATCGCTTATGTGAAAAAAATGAGCGGCGACTTATATGTTGTAATAACAGCCTATGAAGATGAGATTTATGAATCATTATATAACTCCACTATACAAAATATTCTTATTCTATTATTAATTCTTGTTATTATTGTATTTGTTATATTCTACATAATGAAAGTGCTGGTTACAAAATCCATAAATAGACTTGTTGATAACATCAAAAAAATTGAAAACGGCATATTAAACGAAGAAATAAAAATTACATCAAAATCTGAAATTGGACATCTTGAACATTCACTTGAAAATATGAGAAAATCCTTAAGATTATTAATAAAATCAATAATCTCAGAAAATTCCAACTTGATTAAAGAAAAAAATAATCTTTTAAATGCCTCAAATAAACTAAAGGACGTTACACAAAAGGTCGAAGAAACTTTAAATATCGCTCTTACAGAATCTGATAACGCTGCATCATCAATTGAAGAAACAACATCTGGTGTTGAAGAAGTTGCTTCTGCGGCTCAAATGGTAAGTTCAGCAGCACAGGATTTAAGCGAAAAGAGTACAGATGTTGAAAATTCTGTAAAATCAGGAGAAAAGAGTATTGGAGAAATATTAGAAATAGCCACTGAAGCCAGAAATGCGGCAGTAGAAAATACAAAAAGCGTTAAAAATTTACAGGAAAAATCTGCAAATATCGGAGAAATAGTTGATACTATTATAAGTATCGCTGAACAAACAAATCTTCTTGCTTTAAACGCTGCAATAGAAGCAGCAAGAGCTGGAGAAGCAGGAAAAGGATTTGCCGTTGTTGCCGATGAAATTAGAAAACTTGCAGAAGAAACAAGAAACGCCACAGAGAATATTTCTGACTTATTAAAAGGCATAAAAGACGAAGCAGATGCTGTTAGCCAGAAATCATTAAATGTTTCAAAAATTATAGAAAGGGTTTCAGAAAAGAGTTCAGAGGTTTCAAAAGAATTTGAGGCAATTAAGAATTCTGTTGTAAATATTGTAAGCATGGTTGATAGCCTTGCTTCAAGTTCAGAAGAACAGAGCGCTTCTTCAGAAGAAATGGCAGCAGCTATGGATCAGGCGTCAAAAAATGTTCTTCATGTGAACGAGTATGTTAGAGAATCAAAAGACGAATTTGTTTATATAGAAAAAAGCAGCGAAGAACTGCTAAAAACATCTCAAATCTTAGAAGAATCTGTAAGGAAATTGGAAGATTTAATAAAAAAATTCAAGATATAAATGTACTGATATATATTTATATGTTAATACTTTTGCAAAACTCCCCTATTTTTTTAAAAAATAGGGGAGTTTTTTAAATTTATATTATTTCTTTTGATTTTTATTTTACCGGAAAATGTGATAAAATATTAATACATACACTCATATAAAGGCATCAATATTAATAATAAAAATCAATAAAAAAATTTTTTAAAGGGGGAATCTTTATGAAGTCATTAAAAGCGCAGATGATTGCTATTATCATCCTAATTTCTGTTCTTCCAATGGTGCTATTTACAGCAATAAGCACCTACAATAACTATAACAAAAGCTTCACCAATTACAAAAATCATTTACGAACAGTAACAGATAACAACGCAAAACTTATGGAAACATACTTCAGACCTATCATTAACCTTACCGATATGCTTTCAAACGATGCAAATGTAAGAGGTTCTTACAGCAATAAATATGACGAACGAAACTGGATGCTCAAAATGTTTGATAACATCGTTAATAATTATCATTATGCAGCGGTATATATTGGATTAAAGGATAAAACAATGCTTATGAAACCAGACGCAGAATTACCAGATGATTATGATCCAACATCAAGACCATGGTACAAAGCTGCAATGAAAACTCCCGGTAAAGTTGCTATTTCCGATCCATATGCAGATGCTTCAAGTGGAGATATATTAATTACCGTTTCAAAAACAGTTACAGATCCACAAACAAACGAAATTATTGGTGTAATTGCAATTGATTTATCAATAAAAGAACTGGTTGATACATTCTTTGGAAATGATAAAGTATTCAAGGAAGAATATTCTTACCTTGTAAACAGCGAAGGTATTACTTTAATGCATTCAGACCCTAAAAAATGGGGTGTAAGCGTTAAAGATATGGAATTTTTCAAGAAAGCTACAGATAAAAAAGGTGTTGTAGAATATACTTACAACGGAGAAACTGTTTATGCTTTTTATTCAAAAATAGCTGACACTGACTGGATGATTTACACAGCAATACCTAAAAAAGCAATTACAGACGCAGTA
>NZ_LBFA01000015.1:0-4595 GCF_013363265.1 Marinitoga sp. 1138 | reverse complement strand
GCAGGAATAGATGTAAAAGCAGAAGAATTGACAAATCTTGGAAGAAGCGATTTAGTAATAGACTTTGAAGACAGAATATATTTATTTGAAATAAAACTGGATCAAAGTGCAGAAGAAGCATTAAAGCAGATAAAAGAAATGAAGTATTATGAAAAGTATGCAGGAAAAGAAATATATCTCATAGGAATGAATATAAATTCTGAAAAGAGGAATATTGAGAATTATATAATTGAGAAGTTGTAAAAAAAAATAGAAGTTATCATCGCAATCAATCTCTACCAAAAACTCAAATATAATTTGAATTAAAACCAATTGCCCCATCAATCCTCCCACAGCTTCTGCTGTGGGGTTATTTGAAATCAAAATTGTGAAAATATTCTTTAGTCATTAGAATTTTCATAATTAGAAGTTGTAGTTATTTAAAGTCCCTCTCCTAATCTACCAACCCATTATAATCTCCTAAATCTCTACATACTCTTTTTCAGCCTGCAATGTATATTGTATACTAAAAGCAAGACAAAGATGAAATTGAAAAATGGTCCATAAAGGGGAAATAAAAATGTACAAAAAAAAATTCAATTTTAATGGTTATAAAAAATAATTTTTGAAAGTGATGGAATAATCTATAATAAACCAGCAGAGCCAAAAATTGACTCTGCTGGTTTTGTTATAATTGGTGAGGTTGTTTTAGAGTATAAAGTGTACATGATATATATTTTAGATATCTAAATTGAATAAAAATTTCAAATTTGACTTTTAAAATTATATAATGTATAATTTTAATATAATGAATTGTTATAAATTCCATTTTGTGAGGTGTTGTAATATGTTAATAGATTTTAGTTTTTATAATTTTAAATCATTTGCAGAAAGAACAGAATTTTCAATGGTAGCAGATGATAAAGAAGCAAAGAGTTATTTTAATGCTGAAAAATTTAAACTTTTAAAAACAGCTGCAATATATGGACCAAATGCAGGAGGAAAAAGTAATTTATTTAAAGCCTTTAAATTTTATATATATCTTATTTTAAATTCTGCGAATTTTGGATTTGAAATTCCAGATGAGAAATTTAAATTGAACAAAAAATATATAGATGAACCTATGATTTTTGAAGGAAGGTTTATAATAGATAAAATTTATTATAGATATGGATTTTCTATAAAAGATAGAAAGATTGAAAGTGAATGGCTTTATTATAGGCCAAAAGGTCGTGAGGCCAGGATTTTTGAAAGAGATTGGCAAGAATTTAAACGAGGGAAGTTTTCAGAAGGAAAAGGTGTTGAGGAAAAGACGAAAGCAAATACTCTTTTTCTTTCGTCTTTGGCACAATGGAATAGCAAAACTGCAATTAAAATAGTAGAATTTTTTCAAAAAATTAATTTTATTTCCACAGATTTTCCAGTTGTAATTACGTTAGATTTAATGGAAAAAGGAGTTGTTAATAAAGACGAAATTTTGAATATGTTGAAAAATGCAGATATGGGAATAAATGATTTTAGAAATGAGAGAATAGAAATAAGAACAGATGAAAAGGTTGCTTTAACTCCACAGAACATGGGGATTATATCTGTAAATAATGAAAAATTATATTCAAATAAGCTTATAACATATCATCCAGTTTTTGATGAAAAAAATAATTATATAGAAAATATTGAATTTGACTTTTTAAAAGAAGAATCTGATGGAACAAAAAAATATTTTGGAATTTTAGGTCCTGTATTAGCAACATTAAAAAATGGCTCTATTTTGTTTATAGATGAACTTGATACTAGAATTCATCCATTGTTGCTAAGGACAATAATAGAACTTTTTAATTCAGAAAAAAATGAAAAGAACGCACAATTAATTTTTACGACGCATAATACACTTATTTTAAATCCAGAGTTATTTAGTAGAGATCAAATTTGGTTTGTAAGTAAAGATAAATATGGAAAATCAGAATTATACTCACTTCTTGAAATAAAAGGAGTAAGAAAAAATGCCAATTTTGAAAAAGACTATTTAAAGGGAAAATATGGAGCAATCCCATATTTAAAAAAGATATTAAAAGGGTTTGATTTAAAATGAGTAGGAAGGGATATTTTAAAAATAAAGGTAAAAGAAAAAAGGATATAAGAGAAATATTACCTTCAATACTGATAGTTTGTGAAGGAGAAAAAACCGAAAAACTTTATTTTGAAGCATTTGAAGTTCCAAATGCACATGTTAGAGTAGAAGGCGAAGGAAGAGGAGCAAATGTTTTGCTAGAAGCAGCAAGAAAATACTTAAAAAATGATGAATATGATCAAATTTGGTTAGTATTTGATAAAGATGAAGTAAAAGATCAGGATTTTAATAATGCTATAAACAAAATTGAAAGTAAGGGGTATAACGCTATTTATTCTAATCCGTGTTTTGAATTATGGTATTTGTTGCACTTTAGTTTTCAGCAATCAACTTTAAGTAAGGAAGAGTGCTTAAAAAAATTAAAATCTAAAATTCCTAAATATGAAAAAAATATTGAAGATATGTATGAAAGATTAAAAGATAAAATAGAGGTTGCTATAAAAAATGCAAAAAAATTGGAAGAACAAAAGAAAGATATAAATAGTTATTCTAAAAAAAATCCATATACAAATGTTTATAAGTTAGTAGAAGAATTAAGAAAATATGAAAGAAAATAAAATTATATGATCTGTATATTGTATACTAAAAGTAAACCAAAGATGAAATTGAACTTTTGTGTTTGTAAAATATTCTAAAAATGAGAAGTGGAATATTGAAAAAGATTTTTATAAATGGATACGATTTAACTACCGAAATGGAATTCAGAGAATTAATAAAGAAATAGTATAAAAAGTGATTATAGAAGTAGATATAAGTATTTCTATTTATTTTTATATGGTATAATAAAAGTGAAGAATTAAGTGAGAGGGTGATTATATGCAAAAAATAGAAAATAAAAATTATGCAATTATACTTGAAGTCTTAAATGAGGCAAAGACTTTAACAAAGACTAAATTAGTAAAAATCCTTTTTTTGATAGATTTATACTATAATAAGATGAGAGGGAAAAAATTAAGTACTTTAGATTATACGTTATATTTTTATGGCCCATATCCAGCGGAAATAGAAAAAATATTAGGATATCTTAAAGCTTTTGATTATATAAATTTTGAAGAAAGGTTGAGTTATGAAGGAAAACGATATTATCTTATTTCTATTTCAAAAGAATTTAAAGAGAATAAATTATTAACAGATGAAGAAAAAGCGTTTATAAAAAATGTAGTTAATAGATATTCCAGAAAAGATTTAGATGAAATATTAAAAGAAGTATATGCAATGGACAAAGTAAAAAATGGGAAATTTGGAGAGGTTATAATGTAAAATTTGGGGTGGGGTTTGTGATAGAAATAGGTGAATGGAAAAAGATTATAAAAAACATCGAACTTTTTTTTGAAGAGTAATAAATTATTAGTAAAAATAGAAACTATATGATCACCGTGGATCCTTCTAACAAAGATTAGAATGTGGTCCACGGTATATATTTTTATATAATTCATTTTTCAAACCACCAGGGTCAAATTTTTGCCCTGGTTTTGTTGTTGAGAATGAAAGAGAGGTCGTAATTGAATTGTGATATAATTCAATTGTGGAGGTGGGAGTGATGAAAAAACTGCCGGTAGGGATACAGGATTATAAGGAAATAATAGAAGAAAATTATATATATGTGGATAAAACAAAGTATTTATATGATTTAATAAATAGTGGAAAATTTTATTTTATGTCTAGGCCACGAAGATTTGGGAAGAGTTTAACAGTATCAACATTTTATTACTTATTCAAAGGAGAGAAGGAATTATTTAAGGATACATATATATATGACAAATGGGATTTTAAGGAATATCCAATAATAAGATTAAATCTATTAAAGGCGAAATCAGAAAATACAGAAAAACTCAAAGAAAGTTTAACAAAGATAATAATACAAGAAGGAAAAAGGAACGGAATAAAGATAGAAGAAACAGACTATGCGTTTGCATTCGATGAATTAATAATGAAGCTATCAGAAAAAGGAAAAGTAGTAATATTAGTTGATGAATACGAAAAACCAATATTGGACAATATAAATAAAAAAGAAAAAGCGGAAAGCAATAGAGAAATATTGAGAGATTTTTATACAACAATAAAAGCGAATGATGAACATATAAGATTTGTCTTCATAACCGGAATAACAAAATTTACCAAAACAGGAGTATTCTCAGCATTAAACAATTTAAACGATATATCATTAGATACAGCATATTCACAAATGTTTGGATATACCCAGGAAGAGTTAGAATATTATTTTAAAGAACATATAGAAGAAACGGCAAAAAAGTTTGGAATAACAAAAAAAGAATTATTAGAGGAAATGAAAAGATATTATAATGGATTCTCATTTGATGGAGAACATACAGTATATAATCCATTTTCGATATTACAATTTTTCCAGAAAAAAGAACTTAGAAACTACTGGTTTGAAAGCGGATCACCAAGTTTTTTGTATGAATACATAAAAGGCAAAAAGATAGAGTATGAGGATTTAGTAAAAACACCAGTAAGTGCAGAAGAT
>NZ_LBFA01000004.1:0-5913 GCF_013363265.1 Marinitoga sp. 1138 | reverse complement strand
ATAATTAATTTACACAGTATTTTGGATAGTCCCAAAAATCTTCAGGGGTAAGCAAAAATAAATTTTTATCTTTTAAACTAAGTAAATCTTCTGCAAATCCGCTTTTAGAAAAAATCACAAACTTCTTATTTTTATTTCCGTAATTTACAAATTCGCTTCTCAATTTTAATTTATCATAAATGGATAAATCAACTTTTTTGTTATTCCATTTACATTCGCCGAAAAGTATATTATTCTCATCATAAGCTACAATGTCAATATCATACGACTCATTTTTCTTATAAGGAACCCGTCCCCATACTTTTCCAATATTTTCAGGTATAAAGTCAAATAATTGAGGATTTTCCTGGATAAAAGTTTTACATATCTCTTCAAATTGAAAACCCATATATGTATTAAATTCATTATAAATCTTTTTAATTGCCTTTTCAGGAAAAAATTCAATTAAAGAGTAATTTCTATAAATATGATAAAAAAAGAAATTATAAAACTTATCCTTTATAGAATAACGAATATCTTTATTTTTCTTTGAAAACAACGATTTTTCTCTTGAAATGATTTCGTATATATCGCTCAATTCATTTAAATATTTTGGCAGACTTGTTTGTGGGATTTTAGAAATATCCTTTATTTCAGATGTTGTTTTCATGCCACCAGCAAGTGCTTCAAGAATTGAAAAATATGACTTATGTTCAGAGCCGAATTCGCTTATTAAAATATTCTTGGCTTCTTCTCGTAAAGGGGAAAAATCATCAATAAAAATATCATAAATTAAACTTTTTATATCTTTTTTTTCTTTAAAAAGCCATAAATATTTTGGAATTCCTCCTACCATCCCATAAATTTCCAGAGATTCAATAATATCGTATCCAAAATCTTTAAGCATAATAAGAGAATCTTTTAATGAAAAATCTTTTATTTTCAAAAAATAATCACTTCGCCCAAATAATGGCATCTTTTCTTCCATAAATATTTTTTTAATCATTCCAACATATGAACCTAAAACAATTAATTTAATATTATTTTCAGTATCATCCCAGGCATGTTGAAAAGCATATAAAATTTCCGGATTGATTTTATAGAAATTTTGAAATTCATCAAAAATAACATAATCATATTTTTCAAACAGCTCTGTAAATAAATCATACCAACGCATATATATACTTTTTGAAAAAGCTAAACTTAACTCTTTTAACAGTGTTTCTTCCTTTTTTACTTCAACAAAATAATAGAATGAATTATATTCATTTTTAAAAGCTTTTTTAATTAATGTAGTCTTTCCAATTCTTCTTCTTCCATATAAAACAATAAATTTTTTATCTTTAGAATTCTTAATTTTTTCAAAAAAATCCAATTCCTTTTTTCTATTATAGAATTTCATATTCTCACCTCGGTATTATACTAATCAGTATTATACTATATATAATTATACTATCCAGTATAATTATATACCGTTTAAATTTATTTGTCAATAGAAATATTACTTTAAAATGATAAAATAAAATTGGAATATAGTCAAAATTTTTTAATATTATTATTGACTTTATTCCAGAAAAATTATGATATTATATAAGAATATAGAATTTAATCTAAAAAGAAAGTGGTTAAATTGGAGTTTTTTAAAAACTTATCAAGAAGTTAAAAAAGAGAAGTGTTATGAAAAAAATTAAATTTTTTGGTGGTGATATAATGGGAAGAATTGAAAAAATCATTTCTGAAATATCTGAATTTAAAAATAGTGAAAGAGCCGAACATTCTCAAAAGTATTTTAAAGGTAATGATGGGTATGGAAAAGGAGATAAATTTTTGGGAATAAAAGTTCCTATTATAAGAAGATTTGCAAAAAAATACAAAGATTTAGATTTTTCAGAAATTGAGAAATTTTTAAATTCTGAATATCATGAATTTAGATTATTAGCTCTTTTTATATTGACACACAAATATAAAAAATATCCTGATAAAGTAGTAGAAGTATATCTAAAAAATATTGATAATGTAAACAATTGGGATCTTGTAGATAGTTCTGCACCACACATTTTAGGTGCATATTTATATGAAAAGGATAAAAGTCTTCTGTATGATTTTGCGAAGTCAAATAATTTATGGAAGCAAAGGATAGCCATCTTATCAACTTTTTATTTTATTAAAAGGAATGATTTTAGTGATGCACTTAGAATATCTGAAATTCTTATTAATCATGAACATCATCTAATTCATAAAGCAGTTGGATGGATGTTACGTGAAATAGGAAAAAGAAATAAAAAAGTTGAAGATGAATTTTTAAAGAAATATTATGAGAAAATGCCGAGAACAATGTTAAGATATGCAATTGAAAAGTATCCAGAAACTGAAAGAAAAAAATATTTGAAAGGTGAAGTTTAAAAATTTCTAAGAAATTATAGACTTGTCAGAATAAAAACAAGCTGAGATTTTTCAGCTTGTTTTTTTATTTAGATTTTTATGATATAATTATAAGTGTTATTATACTAATTTAAATTATACTAATCTAGTTTAGTATAATTAATTGTGAGGTGATATTATTTTTATAGACAGATTTGAAGAAAGAGAATTTTTTGAAAAGATATTAAATTCAAATAAAAAAGAGGTATTTGTATTATATGGTCGTCGAAGAATAGGAAAGAGTTTTTTATTAAAAGAAGTTACAAAAAATAAAAACATATTATATTATACAGCTAGAAAAATTTCTCCAAAAGAGCAATTAAAAACATTTTCCAATAAAGTTGGAGAATTTTTGAAATTTGGAAAAATATCTTTTGAAAATTGGGAAGATGCTTTTAGGGTTTTATTCGAATATTCAAATAGAGAAAGTATAATCATGGTTCTTGATGAATTTCAATATTTAGTTGAAAAAAATCAGGAAATACTTTCTATATTACAATTATTAATTGATGAGTTTGTATCATCAAAAATGAAATTAATCCTATGTGGTTCGAGCATAAGTTTTATGGAAGGTATTTTAAGTTATAATAATCCATTATATGGTAGAAAAACAGGAAATCTAAAATTAAATCCCATAGCCTTTAAAGATATTAATTTATTTATTCCAGATAATGATTATCATTCATTAATGACAATTTATTCCATTATTGGTGGAATTCCATATTATCTTCAATTGTGGAATAGTCAATTAGATATATTAAAAAACATAGAAAATTTATTTTTAACTCTTGGGGCACCCTTAAAAGAAGAGCCATATTTTATTTTAACACAGGAATTAAGAGAAACATCTATTTATCAATCAATTCTTGAAGCAGTCGCCAGTGGAAAAACAAGAATTAACGAAATAACCTCATTTATTGGTGAAACCGATTCAAGAAGGATACAGCCTTATTTAAAATCATTGCAGCTTTTAAAAATAGTAAAAAGGGAATATCCTGCTTTTACTAAAAATCCACATAGAATAAAGAACTTTATATATAAAATCGATGATCAATTATTTAATTTCTGGTATAGATACATTTTCCCACATAAAGATAGTGTTGATTTAAATGATTATTCCAATGTTATTGAAATTATAAAAAATGATTTGACGCAATATGTTTCTTTTGAGTTTGAAAAACAAAGCATAATATTTTTGAAAGAAAAATTTAATCTTGCTGAAGCAGGTAATTATTGGAATAAAAATATTGAAATAGATATGCTTGGAAAGGATTTTGAAAATAAAATATATGCTGCAGAAATAAAATGGAGAAATAGGAAGATGAATATAAAAGATTTTTATAACCTAAAATTCAAAACAGAAAAATCTAAAATAAGTGTGGATAATTTTATTTTGGTATCAAAAAGCGGATTTGAAGAAAATCTAATTTCATTGGCCAAAGAAGAAAAAATTACACTTATAGAATTTACAAAAGAAAAGGGATGGAAAATTGTAAATATCAAGTAACCTTGGAAAGAACCAATTTATTTTACCATATACAGAGGATTATATAATTGAGAAAATTTAATAGATATAATAAAATCCCTATTTATAGGGATTTTGTTATAAGAATTTATCAATAATCTCATCAATCAAAATTCTTTCGTCATCTTCAAAAGAGTAATAACCTAAAGCAATTCTTTTTTGACCAAGACCATATTTAATTGCAAAATCACGAATCTTGCTTTTTGGATAAGGAGTAATGGACCATTTAATATCGTATCGAACGCAATTTCTTAAAAACACATCAAAAACTTTCATTTCCTCATCACTGAGCTTAAAATAATTAAAAACAAACTCCTTAAAGTTCTTTGGTTTCTTAAAAAGCTCAGTGATGAGTTTTTTTCTTGCTAAATAGAATAAACAGCCTTCGGCAGTCTGAGGATTATTATTTTTATTCAGTAAATTATCTATGAGAATTTTCTCATGAAAATTCTCCATCATAACATTAAAAAAATACATCTTCTCATAATTAGCAGAGAAGAATTTAATAATCTTATTTTTATCTCCTTCAAAAGTCAATTTCAAAATATGACTCTTTGTAAAAAATGGTTTTTCTATTAATGCTGTATATGCTGAGAAGAATAATATTGGGATATTTACTTCTTTTTGTTTTCTAAATTTAATAGTATTTTCTTTAAAATTCTTCTTTATTTCTTTTTCAAATTCTTTTGAATAAAAGCTTCTATTAAACTTCTTATCGAGATTTACTTCAGGAAAAATCTTTTTTAGTTCATTTACTATATTACATATTTCAGAAATACGCATATCATTATTAATCTTTTTTACTTCAAAAATAGTATCAAACCAGTTATAAATATAATTTAAATCCTCAAAATAGTAACCAATATAATACTCCAATAACTCAGCAGCAATCAAAGCCTTCTTTTTATCTACTTTTTTTATCCACCATGCTGCACCATTTAAACCATTACACATCATAGTTGGATGTGGAAAGTCTTTTGCAAGAAAATATCCTTCTATAAATAAATAATATGCTTTGTTGTAATTTTCTTTTTTTATTTCTTTTCTTGCTTCTGAATATTTTATTATTGATTGTTGATTTTTATATTCTTTGTATTTTTGACTATAAATTCTCAGATTTTCATTTATTTCCAACCTTTCAATTAAAAGATTTAATCCTGGAATTATTAGATTCCTTGCATAATCTGGAAGAGAAGGTAAATTGTTTTTGAGTATATTAATTTCTTCAATCATATTGTTTTTCTTCTTTTTTAAAGACAATATCCATATCTTTTCAAATCTTGCAAGCTCTCTCAATATTGTTGTTGTTGTTGTTGAAATAACTTTATCAGCATATTTAAAAGCATTTCTATATTTTGAATCCCATATTGATTTTAATAGTAATAAATAGTATTTTACACTTTCCTCTTTGAGTATATCCAGTAAATAATTAATTATAGTTCTTGAAAATGAACCATATTGAACTATGAAAATAATATCTTTTAATTTATACTCATTCAAAATATCACCTTCTTAAAATAACTTTTACCATATCGTATTTTTTTATTTACAGCGCTAATTTATTACAATTAAATTACGGACTATATTAGTAGAAAAATTCAAATAATACTCTAATTATCATAAAATATTAATTTAAATTATGTAATAAAATATTAAAAATACTAATAAAATAAGCGATTTTTTAAAAGTTGTTTTGGTACCTTCTGAAATATTGAAATAAACATATTTACAGAAGCCGAAAAATGACTTGAAAACCATGTTAGAAATGGTAAAATCAAAAATGGAGGTGGAAAATATGAAAAAAATCACTATATTAATAATCATAGGAATAGTAATATTTTCAACAATGGTATTTGCAGGTGATAATAATAAAGATTATGCCACACATTCAACCAATCCTCAAATCCAAATTGAATTTTCTGAGTAGTTAGATAGAATCTATTTTCTATTTTATATCTACGTAGATATTATATCAAAAATTTAAATTT
>NZ_LBFA01000022.1:0-2716 GCF_013363265.1 Marinitoga sp. 1138 | reverse complement strand
TCATTTTTTCTCGTTGTTTTTTCCAGGATTTCTCCTGTCTTTTTATCTGCTGTTATTTTCCCTTTTTTTAATACCACTATCCTGTCTGTTTTTTCTATTTCACTTACATCATGACTGGCTAAGATTATTGTTTTTCCTTTTTGACTTAATTCTTCCATTATTTCATATATCTTCATTTTCGTTTCTATATCCACTCCATTTGTCGGTTCATCAAGTAAATATATTTCCGCTTCTTTTATTAATGCCCTTGCAAGGTTTAATCTCCTTTTCATCCCCTCTTCTCCTTTCGATGAGTTATATTTCTATTTTACTACTCATCGAAGTTTTTTTTAGGAGGTCATTTTTCCCTTTTTCCTCTGGAAGAGGCAAAAGATTTTACCATATGCATTATTTTACCATACCAAGAAGGGGGTTTTTATTTATTCAAAAATTTTATGGTCTCTTCATTTTAACAAATATACAGATTTCATCCAATCAATTTTTAATCCTTTCCATGTCCTCACAATATAAAATGTAATCTCTGCATTTTCCGGATATCTTATTTTTTTGAGTTCTTCTTTCTTTATTTCTTTATTTATTATATTACCTTTAGAATCTAAATCATAAGATACCAATATTTCATTTAAAAGATATACAATATATCCCCTCTTAACTTTTTTAATATTTATTTCAGCACCACCATTTATATTTAAAATATTTTCAATATCTTCATCTAGGTGAATATAATATTCTCTCATAAACTTTTCTGATTTTTCAGGGTCTAAAATATATTTTTTTCTTTCTTCTATCATTTTATTTAAATATGCTTTAAAAGCATCTTCGATAGTATTTGAAGAAAGAGTATTATCATTAAGAAGAGTATCATAATATATTTTGGTATAATACATAGTATCATAATATTTTCTTAATATATATAATGGATTAAAATACATATTGTATATAAATATTATTAAGAAATATAATAAAACTCCTAATATTAAATAAAAAAATATTTTAAATAAAATATTATGGTTTTTCATACCAAACATAATATGTTCCCCCATTTATGTAATTTAAATAAATTTCCTTTGCTATTAAACATAATTTTGAAGGTTTATTATAATTTGGAGAATCTTTTATATCAAGATTTTCTTTAGTTATAACAGTTCCATCGAGTTTTTCTCTAGTTTCTATTGTACCATTATCATTGTATTTATATTTTGTTTTTCCTTTAACAGTTACTCTTAAACTACTGTAATTTTGTTCAGCCACTGCAAAAAGTTTTTTCCAACTTTTTTTCCAATTTCCATTCTTATCAGAAACATAATGTATAACATATACCTTTTTTAATGTATAATGTCTTGCTTCTTCCGTTAATGTTTCAGTTATTTCAAAATTACTTCTAAGATAAGAAATAAAATCTCCAGTATATTGAATATATTCAATTATATTTCTTAATTTTGAAGCAATGGAATTTACAATTTTATTTGTAGCTATATTTAATAATGTATTTAAAGTTGCATTAAATATTCTTCTTGACATTTCTCCATCAGTATATCCAGTTTGTGAAGTATCAATTCTATATCCATAAGTATATCGTCCTGGATCTATTTGATCATATAAAGAAATATTATTATTTTTATTTTTTACATTAAGATAATCTTCAAAAGTAAATACTTTATTTAGTGAAAATGATTCTTTTGTATGACTAATATTATTATAATAATATATTTTATTTGTAGAAACTTTTTGTCCATTAGAGTTTTTAATAGAGTAAATTTTTTCATCTTTTATTTCAAATGTATAATCTATATTACCTTTATTATCAAATATTTCCTGTTTTACTAATTCTCCATTTTCAAAATAGTTTTTAAACACCAAAATACCATCTTTAGTATAATATTCCGAGGTTTTAATATTAACATCTTCTTTTAAAAAATTTTCTAGTTCTTTGTTATTTTCAATATTTTTTTCTTGCTTTTCTATATTAGTACAGGATATAAAAAATATACTAATAAAAATTATTAAAATATATACTCTCACCACTTTCTTCATCCCATCACCTCGATCTTCTTTAAATTTATAATTTTTTATAAAATTCTGGCACCAGAACAACTCAGCCGACTGAGAAATGAAAATCTTTTTGATAAATATCTGCTTAAATATATTTAAGTAATATTTTTTAACCATGCATGAGTGTAATTCAAAATTATTTTTTAAATTTATATCAGGTATTATATGTAATTTATTTAATAATATTATAGGCAAATATCGTGAATTTTATAACTTAATAATCCATGGTAAAACTCAATAAATGTATAATTTTTATATTATGTTACTGTATAATTAAAAGATATTATTTTTACTTATTTATTTCACAATAATTATATCAAAAAAAAGATGTCAATATATAATGTAAAATTCAAGTAAAATTACAATCAATTTTTCTTTTCCTAAATTCAATAAATTTACATATTTATTATATCACTTGATATATTTTTAGTGTTATTTTTTTATTTAATTTTGATGACAATAATAATCTCATGCGATTTTTCTTCATTTTTTCTCATTGGTGTATTATGAATTTTTTTATTGTTTTCATGATTTCACCTATTATTGCATATTATTTTAATATTTTGGTTCATATTTCCTGAAGAATCTATATCCTATTGTGAATATTAACATTGTGATTGCCAGCGGTATTATTATTCTCCACAATCCCACGTATATTACAAAC
>NZ_LBFA01000010.1:0-15176 GCF_013363265.1 Marinitoga sp. 1138 | reverse complement strand
AAGATTTACCTGTATTGATGTTCTTCTTCCTATTTTTTCGGCTATCGGTAAGGTGAATATATTTGCAACAAGAGCACCGTATAACGTTGTAATAAGAGCAATAGCCATATTAGGACCTATAGTAGATGGATCGTTCAAACTACCAAGCATCAAAACGAGACCTATCAGCGTTCCAATCATTCCGTATGCCGGAGCTAATGTGCCCCAGGTATTTAAAAGACCTGACCATTTTCCCTGTTCTGCTTCAAATAACTCCATTTTTATTTCAAGGATTTTCCTTATTTCTTCTGGATCAGTACCATCAACTGCAGCCCTTAAACCTTCTTTCATAAATTCGTTATCAAGGCCTTCAAGATCTGCTTCAAGGGATATTAAACCTTCTCTTCTTGCTTTTTCTGCAAATGAATATAATGTTTTTAAAATTTCGACCGAATCAATTTTAGGTTCTTTTATTCCCATCATTATTGCTGTTACAAATTTAAAAGATATATCTTTTGGCGCAGCAATCATCATACCACCAACTGAACCTAAAACAGTAATAAAGAAGGAGTTTGTATCCCATAATTGTCCTAATCCTGAATATCCACCAATTAATATAGCAACAAAAGCCAAACCCAATCCTATTAAAGTAGAAAGATCCAACTTTATACCTCCTCCTCGATATTTTTTAGTTCAAAAATTCACAAAAAATTTTATATTCAATATCATTTAATACAATGGCACCAGCTTTTTCTGGAGAAAGAAGCAAAACTTTATCTTTTTTTCTATATTGTAAAATATCCTCAGGTAATTTAATTATTTGAGGAATTTTCATAAAATACCTCCTTTAATTATGTTGATAATATATTTTGGAAATTCTATGCAAATAGAAATGAACATAAATATTAAACAACTTAAAACGAAATTAGTGAAAATAATAACTTTTAATAAAAAAGAACTTTGTTCTATTAAGAATTTTATATAAAAATAAAAAAATTGTCAACAAAATAAGTAAAATGAATGTAAAAATAATTTTATTAATGGATTAATAAAAAAATAAAAGTGAATTGGGAATTATTATGATATAATCATAATATAGGGAGGTGGAAAGCAGTGAAGAAGTTACCAGTAGGGATAGAAGATTATAAGGAAATAATAACAGGAGATTATATATATGTAGATAAAACAAAATATATATTGGAAATGGTATATTCAGGAATACCAACATTCTTATCAAGGCCACGAAGATTTGGAAAAAGTTTAACAGTATCAACATTATATTATTTATTCAAAATTATATTATTTATTCAAAGGAGAAAAAGAGTTATTCAAAGGGACATATATATATGACAAATGGGATTTCAAAGAGTATCCAATAATAAGATTAAACCTGTTTAAATCATCAACGGAGAGCGAAGAAAAATTCAAAAAAAGTCTGGTAAAGATGATAGAGCAGGAAGGTGAAAGAAACGGAATAGAGATAACTGAAACAGATTATACATTTGCATTTGATGAATTAATAATGAAACTTTCAAAAAAAGAAAAAGTGGTAATTTTAATAGACGAATATATAACAGAAAAAGAATTGCTTGAAGAAATGAAGAGATATTATAATGGTTTTTCATTTGACGGAGAACATACAGTATATAATCCATATTCAATATTGAGATTTTTTTCAGAAAAAGAATTCCAAAACTACTGGTTTGAAAGCGGATCACCAAGTTTTCTGTATGAATACATAAAAGGTAAAAAGATAGAATATGAGGATTTAGTAAAAATACCGGTAAGTGCGGAAGATTTCTCAACACGAGAAATAGAAGATGCAAGAGCAAATATCTTCTTTACGCAGGCAGGATATTTAACCTTTAAAGGAATAAAAAAATATGGATTAAAGAAAAAATATATACTGGACTATCCAAATTTTGAAGTGAAAGAAAGTCTTCTTAAAATACTTGAAGAGATAAATAAAGATAATAATAAAGCGAGGGAGTTTGCCCTCGCTTTTATTTCAACCATTTGGTTTCATATGGCTTAAGAATAATATGAAGTTTATTATCAGAAATATCAACAGAAGTGTTATTTAAAAAGTCATAAGGATTTTTAGAAAGCGGATTATCAATATCAAGAGTAATTTCTCTATTAGCAACATTGGTTAAAACAAGAACTCTTTCATCTTTAAATTCTCGCATAAATGCAAAAACAGAATCATCATAAAACATAACCATTTGTTTTCCTTTTGGATTAAATGCTTTGTGTTTCTTCCTAATATCCAGCATATGTTTGAAGGTATTAAATATCTTAAACCTTAAAGAACTTTTATCGTTTAATTCTGAAATTAAGGTATCATAATTCAATTTTTCTCTATTAATAGTTCTGTTCATTCCGGTGATTTTAACACCTTCAAGATAATTTCGTGATCCCAATAAACTGTGAATATAAATACCTGGAATACCTTTCATTGCAGCAGCAATTGCATAAGCGGAAATAAATTTTCTTATATTCAATTCCATTGATTCGTTTTCATCGTACAAAGCATCAAAATAATTAATATTCAACTCATACGGTGATTTTGTCCCATCAGGATTGCTTTTATAAGAAACAAGTCCGTTATTTCTTAAAGTATGTTCAACAAGAAAATCAATATCTTCATCTTTTAAAATTCCTTTTGCTGGCATTAATCCAATGCCGTCATGTGAAGCGAGAAAATTGAAAAAAGTAGTCTTATCAGATGGTGTTTCTAATGTATAAGCCCATTTTGATATAACAGTCGCATCATGAAATAAAAAAGAATATAAAACAAGGGGAGGAAGTGAAAAATTATAAACCATTTGAGCTTCATTATATCCATTTCCAAAATAAGAAATATTTTCATGATGCGGGACATTTGTTTCTGTAATCAGAATAACGTCTTTGGCTGTGAGATTTAAAATATCTCTAAACAACTGAATCATTACATGTGTTTGTTTTAAGTGGATACATGATGTTCCAATTTCTTTCCATAAATATCCAATAGCATCAAGTCTTATTAATTTAGCTCCCATTTTTGCGTAGAAAAGCAATATTTCAACAATTTCAAGGAACAAATCTGTAGATTTATAATTTAAATCAATTTGATCTTCACTAAATGTAGTCCAGATATGTTTTTCTTCGCCTGAAGCAGTTTTATATATGTGTAATAAAGGTAGTGCCCTTGGACGAGTTACATTCTTTAATTCCTCCACAGGCTCCTGTTCAATAAAATAATTTTTGTATTTTTTATTTCCCTTTAAATATTCCTGAAACCATTTGCTTTCTTTGGAAATATGATTTATAACTGCATCAAACATTAGTTTGTAATCTTTTGAGAGCGATTGAATATCTTCCCAACTGCCCAATTCTGGATTAACCTGTTTATAATCAATTACAGAAAAGCCATCATCAGATGAATAAGGGAAAAATGGAAGTATATGTACAGTATTAATACTATCCTTTACATATTCATTTAAGAAATGATGTAAAGTATTTAAAGGCTTTTCATTATTTTTCTTTATAGAATCACCATAAGTAATTAAAATAACGTCCTTTTCCGAAAAATCAAAATCCTTATCAGAAATTTTATATTTTTCAATAATATTCATAAGTTTTTGATATACACCTTTTGCTTCATCGCCATATAAAAATTCTAATTTATCGTATATATTCTTATGCATAAAATACACCTCTTTTACTGGAACTTTTTTGGCTCAATAACATTTTTCAACTTATTAAAATGTTTATCTGTAAATTTCTTTGAAACCACGAGGTTATAAAGTATTTCTATCATATACATTTCGCCTATTCTATCATGGGTAAACTCATTCTCAGAAGGATCGCTTGGTGTAGTATATATAACAATATCTGAAATCTTACTTAAAGGTGAATTTACACCTGATGTAATAGCAATGGTAAAAGCTCCAGCGTCCTTTGCAACTTGAGTTGATTTAAACACATCACGTATAAATCCTGAATGGCTTATTGAAATAACAGTATCTTCAGAGGTTAATCCAGCGCCAACAATAACCTGCATATGAGGATCGCTGTATGCCATTGCAGAAAAACCTAAAGCAGCAAATTTTAGTGAACTATCAAGAGCAACAGGAAAAGATCTTCCAACACCAAAAAATATAAGTTTTTTAGATGCAAGAATTCTTTCAGCTACTCTATTCAACAAATCTTTATCGAGATTCTGGTTTATAAGACTTAAACTTTTACAAATCTTATTATATAGATTTGAAAAAATATCCTGCTCAGTTTCAACTGTTTCAAAAACAGGCTCGGATAATTCTTTGGCAAGAGAAATTTTAAAATCCTGATAACCGTTAAATCCCAGTTTCTTAATCACTCTATAAACAGTTGTTTCACTTACTTCAGCCCAATTTGCCAATTCAGTAATACTATAATGAATTACATCATCAGCCCTTTCAATAATATAATCAGCTACTTTTTTTTCTCTTTTTGTAAGAGAGTTATATATACCTTTTATTTGGTTTATAATCATAAATGGTCACCTCTTTTATTCTTTTACACCACCTGCAGTTAATCCACCTGTTAAATATTTTTCCATCATCATAAACATAATAACAACAGGTACTGCAGTAACAACAGATGCTGCCATCATTTTTGCCCATATTGCATGTTCAGAATTAAATATTTCATTTAAACCAAGAGGTAGAGTATAAAATTCCGGGAATGGTCTTACAAAAATTGAAGCAAATAAGAACTCATTCCAGGCTATCATAAACGCATATATATATACAGTAATTATAGCAGGTAAAGATAAAGGAATTATTATCTTTGTGATAACGCCCATTCTTGAAGAACCATCAATAATAGCAGCTTCTTCAATAGATCTTGGAATTGTTCTAAAATAATTACCAAGCATATACAAAGAAACAGGTATAGTTTGAACAATATATATAATGAATAAAGCGATAGCGGAAGAAATCCCTGATGATGTCAATCCAATTTTTACAAAAATTTGATATAGAGGTACTGCAAGTATAGTGCCTCCAAAGAGATAAACTACAAGAACACCTCTTTGAATAGTTCCTCGCCCCTTAAACTCAATCCTACTAAATGCATATGCTCCGAAAACCGATAAAATTAAACTTATCAGAGCACTCAAACCTGCAAGAAGCAAAGAATTTCTAAAAAATCTTAAAAATGGGAATGACTCCTTTTTTCTTTGTGCATTTATTTGAGCAAGAACAGCTTCTTGCTGGTCTTTAGGCAAAGTTTTTATAAGATCCAACAATTGTTGTTGCTCATTACTCAACTCCTCTCTTATGGACTTTTTAAATCCAAGTAATATAGCATAAGTATCAAGTGTAGGGCGTTTAGGTATTATACCAGGATCAAAAGCATCTGTATCATATCTAAAAGATACAGAAAGCATCCATGCAAATGGATAAGTAATAAATATTACCAATAATATAATCAAAGTCCAGAAACCAATTATTTTCAAAGGGCTTTTTCTTTTTACCATTTTAACACCTTCTTTACGTATATACCGATTAATGCAATCATTATTACAAATAATATAGTTGCAATTGCAGCTGCGACACCCTGTTCCGGTAATCCAGCAAATGCTTTTTCATAAATATAAATAGGTAAAGTATTAGCGAATTTTGACATAAGATAAACTTCATCAAACTTGTAAAAATTCCAGATACCTCTTAGCAAGGCAACAGAACCTATAACAAAATACAATTCTGGTAATGTAATATGAACAAACTTCTGCCAATCGCTTGCACCATCTATTTCAGCTGCTTCATAATAATCTGTAGGAATAGATTGAAGCCTTGATAAAATCATCAAATAAACAAATGGGAAATTTCTCCATATATTGAAAATCGAAACAACCCAGAAAGCATTATTGGGATTATTTAAAAAGTCATTTCCTGGATTCATGCCAAAATTAGCAAGGAATTTCATTAAAGGTCCATCAATAGGTAAAAATATATATTTCCAGGCAAAAACAATTGCAATTAATGGAGTTACATAAGGCAATAACAATAAAGCTCTAACAATATTCCTTCCAGGAAACTCCCTGTTTAGCAATAATGCCACTCCAAGTCCCAACAAAATACTTCCTACAACAGTTGTAACAGTAAACAGAACAGTAATTCCAAATGATTTCCAAAATGAAGGATCTGATAATATCTCTCTATAATTCTGCAACCCAACAAACTTATTTGGGGCATCTGAAATTGACACCTCAAAAAAACTAAGATAAATATTATAAAATACAGGATATAAAATCAACAAAGCAATTAAAATTACAGTTGGCATAACCAATTTCCAGCCAAATCTCGCTTCACGTTCCTTTAACGACATCACAGCCATATTTCAAACCTCCTTTTTAAAAAAAGGGGGACAGAATTCCCCCTTTTTCATGAAAAAGAATTATTTTCCAAGAATCTTTTCTGCTTCTTTTTGTGCCCACATTGCAGTTTGCTGTGGTGTCCAATCATTTGCAAACATATAATTAATAGCCTTACCTATAACAAAATTAGCGCTTAATTTACTCATATCTGTAATAACCTTACCGTTAATAAATTCAAATCTTTCTACAGAATCAAGTGCTGCAACAATTTCTGCGATTTTAGCTTTTCCATATCTTTCAAGAACAGGATTATCAAGGAATTCATCACTTTCAGCTACAGATTTTCTTGTTGGATTCATTCCGCCTGGTGCCATATGTACCCAGTAAACATAGTTTTTATCTGTCATAAGGAATTTAACAAATTTTTCTACTTCGCTTGCGTTTGCATTCTTTGTAATACCAAGGGCTACAACCTGTCCATAAGATGTTGGTCTTACATTAATCATTTTATTTGCAAAACCAGTATTAACAACTAATTGAGGATTAAAGTTATCAATTCTTCCTCTTTGTACCTCTTCAACAGCAATATCGTCCATAATATAAGTTGAATAGAAAATCATTGCTGTTTCGCCTCTTAAATAACCCTTTAAAGCGTCAAGAACATCTGTAAAACCAGGTTTTGAATATTTACCCAATTCCTTATAGAATCTGAAAGCTTCAATCATTTCTGGTGTATTAAAGGTTACATTTCCATTTTCATCTATAGGTCTTGCACCATTTGCAAGAGCAATTTCTGTAAATACCTGTTCTGCATAAGCATTTGCCTTTTTAGGTAAAATAATACCATAAACACCTTTCTTTGGATTATTTAATACCTTTGCAGCTAAAGCGATATTATACCATGTTATTGGATCGCCAAGATCCTGTGCTTTAAACCAATCTTTTCTATACCATATACCCTGTACCCATGCGTGGAAAGGAATTGCATAATATTTACCTTCGCCATTACTTAATAATCTTGCTGCACCATTATAAACATCACCAAAATCATTTATAATCTTTGTTGCAAGGTCAACATTCATGAAATTTTCTGAACCTAACAACAACATTGGTTCAATACCACTTTCAATTAGATCAGGTAATGTTCCAGCATTTTTTGCAATAGGAATCTGTTTCAATAAATCATTTTCTTCAACAGGAACAACTTCAACATCAATACCTGTTTGAGCTTTAAAAATTGTTGCAAGAGCTCTAATTCTCTGCATTCTGTTAGATTCAACCTCTGTTGTCCAGAAAGTAATCTTTGCGAATACAGCAGATACCAATAAAACTACCATTATCAAAACCAATAATCTCTTCATCACAATACCCCCTTTAATAGAATTTCTTTTTTATTTCAAAAATAAAAAAGAAAATTTTCATTTTAATTATACAATAAAAAATTTTTTTTCAAAAATCCATTATTGACAATTAAAAAGGATGATATGAAAATATAGCATATTAAAAGATAAAAACAAATGAAATCGAAATTATGTTAATAAAAGGTTAAAAATGATAATTAAGCATATACGCAAAACAAAAATTATTAAATTCCAAAAATAGAATATATTGACTATCATAAACTTTTTAGTTGTTTGGAGTTACCTTTTTTTAATAAAAACGCAAAAAAAAAAAAAAAAAAATAAACATAAGAGTTATAATTGTAATGATAAAGAGTTAACTTTTTATTTATATTCTACAAAGAGAATGATAAATGTTTTCTTTTATTAAGAACTGAATAATGGGGGAATTAAAATGAGAAAGAATATTATAATTTTTTCTCTATTTTTATATATATTTATAAATATTGGATTTGGAAAAGCATTTGTTGTTGGTGTTTATGATAATCCACCTTTAGTGTATTTTGAAAATAATAAAGCTAAAGGTGTTTTTGTTGATATATTAAATGAAATTGCATTATCTGAAAATTGGAATATTATTTATAAATATGGTACGTTTAGTGATCTGATTGAAAAATTGAAAGAAGGAAATATTGATATGATGTTAGATGTTGCCTATTCAAAAGAACGGGCAAAATTTTTTTACTATAATAAAGAGCCAGTTTTTACAAATTGGGGGATGGTATATACACGATATAAAAATGTAAAATCTCTACTTGATTTTGAAGATAAAAAAATTGCTGTTATTAAAAATGATATTTATTATGTTGGAAAAGAAGGAATTAAAAATATTTTAAATAATTTGCACATAAAAGCGTCTTTTATTGAAGTTTCTTCTTATGATGAATGTTTAAAATATGTATATGAAAAAAAAGCAGATATCGCAATAATTAGTAGATCATATAATGGAAATAATTATGGGCTAAAAAAAACGCCTATAATTTTTTCTCCGGTAGATGTATATATAGTTTTTTCCCATTCTATTAATGAAAATATTATAAATACAATAGATGCATATTTGCAAAAATGGAAAAATCAAAATAATTCAATTTATTATATGATAATAAATAAATATTTTTTTAATGAAACAATACATTTTCCCAGGTGGTTTTTTATAACAATAGGGGTTATTTTATTGTTATTATTAATTGTTTTAACTTTATTATATATATACAGGAAACTACTAATAAGAGCTACATTTGATCTAAATTTAAAAAATAAACAACTAGAAGAAATTAATGAAGAGTTACTATCTATGAGTGAAGAACTTGAAGATCTTTATAATAAAAACAATGAATTTTCTAATAATTTATTTAGAATGACGGAAGTTCTTTCTCATATGACACCAGGAAATTCTCTTGAAGATTTTTATAAAGAAGTTCTTGAATTAGTTATAGAAATAGTGCCGGAAGCAGATTATGGAAGCATTGTGTTAATTGATGTAGAAAAAAAGACAACAAAATTTATAGCCTCTTATGGTCATAGTTTCGAAGACTTAAAAAAGATAAAATCTTTAATTGGAAAAATTCCAAAACGTGAGAATACCAGAATTGTAAAAGATGTATTGGATGAAGAAAGGAATAAAGAATTAAATGAAAAGGATTATAAAACTTTAAAAAATGCAGTTAAACCGATAAAAGAAACATTAATTCGAGAAATACAATTAAATCCAAATATATGGATAAAAATAGCTGTTGATATTGCTAAAAATTCAAAGAAAAATTTTTCGGAAAATTCAGTGAAATTAATAGAAGGTTTTGGTAATCTTATAAAAGCCTTTTGGTTAGAAAAATTATCTGTTCAGGAGGTGAAAAATGCATATTTGAATTTTGCCACAAAGCTTGCTATTATAGCTGAAGCGCATGATGATATTACTGGCGCTCATATATATAGAGTTGGAAAGATATCAGGTTTTATTGCAAAGAAAATGGGACTAAATGAGGAAAAAGTAAAAGAAATAGAAACCTTTGCTCCACTTCATGATATAGGTAAGATATTTATTAATCGAGATCTTTTAACGAAATCGGACGAATTAACTGAAGAAGAATTTGATTTAATAAAACAACATACAATATTTTCATTAAAATTATTAAATGATCCATACTTTATTACTGCTAAAAATATAGCTTTATATCATCATGAGAGATATGATGGAAGTGGATATCCATTTGGTTTAAGTGGAGATGAAATTCCAATAGAAGCACAAATTGTAGCTCTAGCAGATGTTTATGATGCTTTACGCTCTGTGAGAACATATAAAATAGCATTTAGTCATGAAGAAGTTGTAAAGATTATAACTGAAGGAGATGGCAGAACGAAACCGGAACATTTTCATCCGGAAATATTGTCATTATTTAAAAAATATCATAATGAAATAAGGAAGATTTATGATGAAATAACAAAAAGTCATTCATAGATTGGAGGGGATATTATGAAATTAAAAAATAAAATAAGTTTTATGGTAATAATATTGTTAATGATGCAAATAATTATTTTTATTTTAAGTAATAATACTTTTTCAAAAATTTTAAATAATGAACACATATTGTCTGAAAAATATGTGGAAAATATGAAAAAAGTAGGTATATACTCGACGGATTTTATGGAAGCAAGGAAACTTATAGCAGAATATATAGCATTTAATGATAAAAAAATAAAATTAGATGCAGAAAAAAAACTTGATTATCTAATAAAAAAAATAGAAGATCTTAAAGTAAATGAGGATTTGATACCTTTAAAAAAGCAAACAATAAGTGCAATAGAAGATTATAAAGAATTATTACAATCATATAATTCTGTTGAAGATATAAAAAATGATGCAGAAAATTTTAGAAAAATAGGCAAAAATGCGGTTGAAACATTTCAAAAATTTCAAGAAAGTATAGATAATAAAGTATTGGAAATGACAGATTATAATTTTAAAAATGGGAAAAAAGCTAAAGCTTTTGGGATAATAGTTATAGTATTTTCATTAATTATAGGAGGTATAATTTCAATATATTTAATTAGAACAATTACAAAGCCACTAAATATATTGATGGAATATGCAAGAAAATTATCTAACAAAGATTATACAGTTAAAATTCCTCAAATAAAGGATAATAGTGAATTAGGAGAATTAATAAACGTGTTTAAGATTATGCATGAACATTTAAAAAGGGATATGAAACAATTAAAAGAGGAAAGCATTACCCTGATTAATTCAATGAAAGAAATAACAGATACTCTTGAAATTTCTTCAAATGCTACTCAGGAAACAACTATATCTGTAACAAATATATCAACGGAAATAGAGAATATCACTGCTGCTATTGAAGAAACAACAGCATCTATTCAAGAAATATCCTCAGCTACAAAACTTATTGCGGATAATGCGACTGAAGCAGCAGAATTTGGAAATAGATCTTCAGAAGATGCTGAAAAAGCTGGAAAAACTGTAAAATTAGCAATAAATAAAATGGATGAAATTACAGAAGTAACTCTTGAGATTGATAAGGTAGTAAAGGAATTTAATGATAGTGCAGTTAAAATTAATGAATTTGTTGATACAGTTTCTAATATAGCAGAGCAAACCAATCTTCTTGCATTAAATGCTGCAATTGAAGCTGCGAGAGCTGGAGAGGCTGGAAAAGGTTTTGCTGTTGTTGCTGATGAAATAAGAGTTTTGGCTGAAGAAAGCAGAAAAGCAGCGAATGAAATAAGAGAAGTAGTTGATGGTGTAATGAATGTATCTAAAGAAGCTTTAAATGTTTCAACAGAAATAAATAAAAAGGTTGAAGAAGGTTCGAAGCTTTCCAATAAAGCTGGTGAAAGTTTGGGAGGAATATTAAAAGCTATACAAGAAATGACAAATAAACTTGAAGGTATTGCTGCAAGTGTTGAAGAACAAACGGCTGGTGTTGATGAAATAGCAACTGCTATGACAGAGCTTTCACAAAATGTTACGAATATCAATGCTTCTATTCAAGAAATAACTGCTGCAACTGAAGAACAAACTGCAAATATAGAAAATATAACTTCCGAAGCAAAAGAAAGTACAGAACTTGCTAGACGTTTAGAAAATATTGTGAAACAATTTAAATTAAATTAAAATAATTAAATATGCAGTTATCTCAAATTGATGGCGGTCTAAGTTTGGTTAAAAACAGTATTTTAATATGTTACGTTAATTTAGATCAAATAAGAAAATGCCTGATTTCTCAGGCATTTTCTTATTTATTACACAACTTCTCTGCAAGTTCCAATATCATATCTTTCTTTGCAAGCTTTAAAAGCCAGACCTTTGGAATATTCTCTAATCCATAAAGAGCACCAGCCATTTGTCCAACAATAGCACCTAATGTATCTGTATCTCCACCAAACCTAACAGCTGTTAGAACAGCATCTTTAAATGAATTGGTGTTATATATAGTCCACAGGGCTATTTCAAGTGAATTTATGGCTTTTCCGTCGTTTATTAAATCATTTATATCTTTATATGTAACATCAACAATTTTAAGTTTTACATCATAAATTAAGTCCATATGTCTATGAACTTCTTCTAATAAAACGCGTTTTGTAGCGCCATTAATTGCCTGTTGTATAAATCCACCGATGAATTTGCATGAATGAATTGAATAGATATTATTATGAGTGGTATATGCGCTTTGTCCTGAATAAAAAACAGCATCATTAAAAGAATTTTTAAAGTACATAGGAATTGGAGCAAGTCTTGCTAAAGGTTTATGTGAATCTTTATCTATTATCTTTGGCAAAGAAGCGTCTTTTTCATATTGAATTAATGCATCCATTGTTTGGTTATCAATTCCAAAAGCCGTTTTTTTACAGGAATAGAGACCTTCATCAATCCATTTTAAATATTTTTTCATTTGACTATCAAAATCAAAACCGTCTTCTATTAAACTTTCTGCAAGGCAAAGAGCCATAGAAACATCATCTGTCCATTCGCCGGCATTTAAATTATATATTCCACCGCTATGAAAATCATTTATTTCAGGAAGCTTTTCCATATCTATATATTCAAAAGGTGCTCCTAATGCATTTCCAATTGCTAATCCAATTAAAGCACCTAAACATCTATTTTTTGTTTCTTTCATTGTACCATCCCCTTGACTGATTTTTATATTTTAATTATATCATAGATTTTGACACAATTGTATTAGCGTGTTATAATATAAAAAATAGAGATAAATAAAATATTGTGATTTGGGAGGGAAAAGTATGGAATGGGTATATATAAAAGATATGAAAAAACATATAGGTGAAAAAGTTGAATTTAGAGGCTGGCTCTGGAATAAAAGAGTTAGTGGTAAAATAGGATTTTTACAATTAAGAGATGGAACAGGTTTTGTTCAGGGAGTTGTTGAAAAATCAACACTTGGTGAAGAAAAATACAAAGAAGTAAAAAAATTAAAAATGGAAAGCTCATTAATTGTTAGAGGAACAGTTGTTGAAGATCAAAGATCACCAGTTGGATTTGAATTACACATTGATGAAGTTGAAATAGTACATAATCCATCAGAAGATTATCCTATTTCAAAGAAAGAACACGGAATTGATTTCTTAATGGAACACAGACATTTATGGTTAAGATCAAGAAGACAATTCCATATATTAAAGGTAAGACATGAAATAATAAAAGCTATAAGAGAATTTTATAACAACGAAGGTTTTGTATTAATTGATACTCCAATATTTACAGGTTCAATTGGTGAAAGTGCAGGAAATACATTTGAAATAGACTATTTTGATTATGGAAAAGTATATCTTGCACAGACAGGTCAGTTATATCTTGAAGCAGCAGCTATGGCTTTAGGTAAAGTATACAATCTTGGTCCAACATTCAGGGCTGAAAAGTCAAAAACGAGAAGACATCTTATAGAATTCTGGATGAATGAGGCAGAAGTTGCTTATTATACACATGAAGACAATATGAGATTACAGGAAAATCTTGTATCATATGTGGTTAAGAAAGTCCTTGAAAATGCTTCTGAAAATTTAGTTGCTCTTGGAAGGGATATAAGTAAACTCGAAAAAATAGAAGCGCCATTCCCAAGAATTACATATACAGAAGCAATAAAATTATTAAATAAAAAGGGGTCAGATATACAATGGGGTGAAGACCTCGGAGCAGATGATGAAACATTAATCTCTGAAGAATTTGATAAACCTGTTATTATAGAAAAATATCCAAAATCAGTAAAGGCATTCTATATGCAACCAGATCCAGAAAATCCAGATGTAGTATTATGTGATGATATGATTGCACCTGAAGGATATGGTGAAATAATTGGTGCATCTGAAAGAATCTGGCAGGAAGATGTATTAATTGAAAGATTAAAAGAAAACAACTTACCAGTAGAAGAATATCAATGGTATCTTGATTTAAGAAAATTTGGTTCAGTTCCTCACAGTGGATTTGGTCTTGGAATTGAAAGAACAGTAGCCTGGATATGCGGCCTTAAACATATAAGAGAAGCAATACCATTTGCAAGAACATTATATAGAGTGTATCCATAATAATAAAACCCGCTCGATTTGAGCGGGTTTTTTATTTATTCTGAGTCACATATAAATTAAAGGTAGCATAATCATTTTCATCATCATTATCTGGTTGTTCATCACCGCCACGTGCATTATCAATAACAAAAACATAACTTCCTTCTGGAATTTCTCCGGAGAATGTATAATTATTTTCAGTATAAAAAATCTTATGAAGTACATAGTTAAAACTTTTATCATAATATAAATTATCGAAATCATCTTCTGTAAGAACATAAAATTCAAGGCCATAATCGCCATCCCAATGAGTAAGTTCAAAATTGAAATTTAAAATAGCTGTGGAATCAAAGGTAAAAACCTTTAAAGGAGATAAGTAATGTCCTTCTGCAACAGACCAATCCTTCCAATCCAATAAAACGATATCATCAGTATTAGTGTCATTTTCATTATTCAAGATTTGAGTTCTATCGAGACAGGAAGAAAAAATAAATAATAAAGATAAAATAAAAATACTAAAAAAACCTATTTTTTTCATAAAAACACCTCCGAATTAAAAAGTTTTAAACTTAATTATAACATATTTTTTAAAAAATAAAAAATCGTATCCATGTCAAGCAAAAAAATCAGAAAAAATAAATAAAAATAAAAAATCTAAAAACATTATAAATAAAGGTTTATAGAAGATAAAAAGAATGAATTCACGTACGTTTAACGAAATTAACGAAACTGTAAGTTGACAAAAGAGGAAGAAGGTGGTAATATATATACTCGGACGCGGGTGAGAGCGTCTGGAAGAAAAAGAGAAGAGGAAGAGAAGCTCCTTGACAAGTGAACAGAGACACCCAGCGGAAGTAGATTCAAAGAGTTAAGATCGAACTCGAAATCTTGGATGGAGGGTTTGATCCTGGCTCAGG
>NZ_LBFA01000013.1:0-27664 GCF_013363265.1 Marinitoga sp. 1138 | reverse complement strand
TCGCTTAATATATTGTCGTCTATTATTTTTTGTGGAGGTTTTTGTTGTGATTGATATTCTGTTATGAAATAAAATACCATATCAGGATTATATAATTTTTCTTTTGCTTCTATATTGAATCGATAGCCATTATAATTCTCTTCCATTTCCTTTAATAATTTATCAGAGTATATTTCATAATATTCAAGTAATTGAATTACTTCTTCTTTTGTAAATCCAAGCATTTTATTGAAGTTTATATCTGTAGTCTTGTTCTTTGTAATATTGAATCCACTGGTTAATGAATCCAGCATTATTGGACTTACTCCTGTCATGAATATTCTTTCTATAATTGTCTTGGTTCCTTTTTTTATTTCTTCGTAGAATTTTCTTACAAATCCATGTTTTGTTACGCTATTTCTGAACAGATCAAGATTGAAACTCAATAATTCATTTGCAAAATGATCATATTCGTCTATCAATAAGTATATTGGTTTGTCTAATACTTCAATTGCATTGTTTAAGAATGCTCTTATTATATCTGCTGGTTCACTGAATTCCTTTTCTATTTTTATTTTTAAATTATATCTACTATTAAAATTCTCAAGATATACAATTACATTGTTTTTAAAACTTTTTATTAATATATCCTTGTTTTCTGTTTGTATTCCTGAAAAATCCATATATAATATGTAATATTCATTTTTTAATGGTGTTGGATTTTCGCCGATATATAAATCTCCAAATAATTCTTCAAATTTGTTTTTATAATTAATATCATAATATTTTCCAAGTGTATCTAAAAACAATGTTTTTCCAAATTTTCTTGGTCTTAAAAATACTATATATGTTTCATCTAATTTTTCCAATTTTTCTATATATTCTGTTCTATCAACATAATAATAATTTTGTTTTCTTATTACCTCAAAATTTTGCTTTCCATATGGTATTTTCTTTTTCATTTACTTCACCTCTTGGTTGTATAAATCGGTTTAATAATTCTCTATATTGATTATATCATAACAGATTAATATAAAAAACTTCTGGAATTTAAAAGGATAATTCCAGAAGTTTTTTGCTGATATTATATGAAACTTTAAAAGTAAATTTTATATAAGTTCTGATAAGCTTTCTAAATCAATAAGTTTTATATTTTCTGCTTCTAAAATGTTTGTAAATCCTGATTTTGAGAATAGATAATAAATAATTTCATCAGGTTCAAAATTCCATTCTTCTATCATTTTTTGAGTTTTCAGCTGTAACTTTTGCAAAACTCTATTATCAACCTTTTTATTTGTCCATTTACATTCTCCAACAATTACTTTGTTTTCTTTTATAGCTGCAATATCAATTTCTATATCTTTATTCCACCATTTTCCAATCTTTTGTGGTGATTCAACTCTTTCTATGTATTGCCTTGCTATTTTTTCAAAAGTAAATGATGTATAATTATTTATTTCCAGAAGGATACTTTTAACAAGTTGCTCTCCGTGTCCCCTATAAATTATATCTATATTTGGAAAAATATATTTAAAATAAAATTTTATATACTCATCATTTATATAATACAACGGTTTTCTTTTTGGTTTTTTTAATGAAACGGGAAATTCCTTTTTTATTAATTCAACATCCAGCAACTTTGAAAGGTATGTGGAAATTTTTCTATTTTCCACGCCGCTGAAATTTGAAATTTCTACAGGTGTAGTTTTTCCATCGGCAATTACTCGCATAATGGAAAAATAATTTGAAGGATCCTTTTTAAATTCTTCCATAGTTAAGAATTTTCCTTCTTCAACGAGAAATTCCCCTGGTGAAAACACTCTATTAAAAAGTGCCTCTTCAAAATTAGAAAATTCAGAAAATTCTTTTAAGTATAGTGGAATACCATCAGTTATACTATATATATATATTTTATCTTCAATATTGAAATTAGGAAGAAACTTTGAAGAATCAAAGAAATCCATGGGTAATATTTTGTATTGTCCGGTTCTTCGACCATATAATGGGCTATTGTGTTCAAGTGCGATTTTTTCTATCATTCCGGAATATGAACCACATAAAATAAAATTGACATTCATCTTACTGAATTCTGTATCCCACCATCTTTGGAATATAGACATAAATGAAGAATCCTGAAATGGAATATATTGAAATTCATCGAATATTATTATTTTATCTCTATTTTGTAGTAAATACATTTTCAATAAACCAAAAAAATCATCCCATTGATTAACCTGGATATTTCCGGGAAAATTTGGAAGTTTGGATATTATTTCCCTGGAAAATCTATTGATTAGATATGAAGTATTAGAAAGATCAGCAGTGAAAAATACAGCCTTTTCTTCAAAGGTTTTTTCCAGTAAGAAGGTTTTTCCAACCCTTCTTCGGCCATATAGAATTATTAATTCACTTTTATTTGAATAAATTTTTTTTTCTAAAAAATCTTTTTCTTTTTCACGATTTATCATTTTCATAGTATCTTCTCCTATTAAAAAAATACAAAAGTATATTTGCAAAAGATATATTTAGCAAACATATCTTTGTATTTTTATTATGTTTTAAATAACTTATATATTAAAAGTTAATAATAATTTCTCCTATAAAACTCCAAATACTCACCAGAAATAATTCTTTCCATCCATTCTTTATTGTTTAAATACCATTCTATTGTTTTTTCTATTCCTTCATCAAACATTATTTCTGGTTCCCATCCTAATTCTTCTTTTATTTTTGTTGGGTCTATTCCATATCTTCTATCATGTCCAAGTCTGTCTTTTACATGCGTTATGAGATTTTCATTTATTTGTTCATCTCCTGTTTTTTCTCTGAGTATTTCTATTATTTTTTTTACTATATATATGTTTTCTTTTTCATTATGACCACCTATGTTGTATACTTCTCCGTTTTTTCCTTTTTCAAATACTAAATCTATTGCTCTACAATGATCTGTTACGTATAACCAATCCCTTATTTGTTTCCCATCTCCATATACTGGTAATTCTTTATGATTTAATGCATTGTTTATCATTAACGGTATTAATTTTTCTGGAAATTGATATGGTCCATAGTTGTTTGAACATCTTGTTATGTTTATTGGCATTTTGTATGTGTCATGGTATGCTTTTACTATTAGATCAGCTGATGCTTTACTTGCTGAGTAGGGACTGTGCGGGTCTAATGGTGTCTTTTCTGTGAAGTATCCTGTTGGTCCCAATGATCCATATACTTCATCTGTTGATACCTGTAAGAATTTTACTCCTTCTTTGAATTTTTGTGTGTCTTTTTGCCAGTATTTTTTTGCTACGTTTAATAATGTTTGTGTTCCAAGTACATTTGTTTTTAAGAATATTTGTGGATCATGTATTGATCTGTCTACATGACTTTCTGCTGCAAAGTTTATTATTCCTTCTATTTTATATGTTTCAAATATGTATTCTAATAATTCTGTGTTGTTTATATCCCCTTTTATAAATATGAACCTTTCTTTTTGTTCTGGTGTTAGTTTTTCAAGGTTTTCTAAATTTCCTGCATATGTTAATTTATCTAATCCTATTATTTTTCTGTCTTTGTATTTTTCAAGATAGTAATATACAAAATTACTTCCTATGAATCCTGCTACTCCTGTTACTAATATGTTCATTGTTATATTTCCCCTTGTTTTTTTTCAAGTAAAAATTTGTTTGATTTTATCCATATATTGTTTCTAATATGGATAAACAAATAATTATTTTTAATGTAGAAGGTATGTTGTTTATCGTCTGTATTTTTATTAATAAATGTAAATGTACATTGTTTAATCCATAAAATAGTATTTTTAAAAATGATTTTTGCCCCCTTATAAGAACTTTGAGATCTTATCTTGTTGTATATAAGAGAAAAATCATCGTTATCTAAATCTATTATTATATCTTTTTCTGAAAATATTGGATAATAATATCCTTTTTTATTTTTTTTTGATTTAATTGTACCGTTTTTATATTTGATTAAATCATTTAATAATTTTGGTGTATAATTAAGAAGTTTTTCTTCAATTTCATAAGGAGTTTCCCAGAAATAATACGGGATTTTAATTTGTGAAATAATATCCCCTTCATCAAAATATTCGTTTATTTTATGAAGTGTCATTCCAACAAATTTTTCATTTTTTATAGTTGCCCAAAATATAGGATTTCTACCTTTATAAAATGGAAGAAAACTTGGATGTAAATTATAAAATTCCTTATATTTAATTTTATTTATGGGAATTTTTTTGCCGAAAGAATGAACAATAAAAAAATCAATGTTTTCCATATTATTTATAACTTTTATAAGTTCTTTTGTGTTTGTTATTAACAGTAATTTTATATTTCTAATTAAAGAAAAAGTTAATAATTCATCTGTAACTCTGTCTTTTTCACAAATTAAATATTTTAAGTTATAATTTTCGTTAAATAATATGTATTCTGAAATTTTTGCTGTGTTTCCAATATATGTAACATTATAAGGCATATTAACCTCCATTTTTATCATTCATTAATGATACTTAGAAGATATTTTCCATAATCAGTATTTTTAAATTTTTCTCCAAAAAATTTTAATTTTTCTTTATTTATCCAGCCTTTTTTATAGGCAATTTCTTCTAAACACGCGATATATAATCCCGTGCGTTTTTGGATTGTTTTTACAAAATCAGTTGCATTTGCTAATCCATCATATGTTCCAGTATCTAACCAAGCAAAACCTCTACCTAATATTTTAACCTTCAAAGTTTCTTCTTCTAAATATTTTTTATTAATATCTGTAATTTCTAATTCACCGCGTTTTGAAGGTTTTAGCGATTTTGCTTTTTTTATTACTGTATTATCATAAAAATATAAGCCAGGTATTGCATAGTTGCTTTTTGGTTTATCGGGTTTTTCTTCGAGAGAAATAACATTAAAATTTCTATCAAACTCAACAACACCAAATTGTTCAGGATTATTTACGTAATATCCGAAAATTAGAGCTCCTTTTGTTATTTTTGAAGCTTCTTTTAATATTGTGGTAAATCCTGTTCCATAAAAAATATTATCTCCTAATATAAGAGATACCGAATCTTTTCCTATAAATTTTTCTCCTATGAGAAAAGCTTCTGCTAAACCTTTAGGATGTTTTTGCTCAGCATATTTAAGGTTAATTCCTATATCTTTACCATTTCCTAATAATTTTTTATAAAAAAATAAATATTCAGGATTCGTTATAATTAAAATATCCCTAATATCTGCCAACATTAGAACAGATAATGGATAATAGATCATGGGTTTGTCGTATACGGGTAATAATTGTTTGCTAAGCCCTAAGGTTATAGGATATAAACGAGTTCCATATCCTCCAGCAAGAATAATTCCTTTCATGTCAATCAACCTTCATTTCATTAATATATCATAAATTGATTTTATTATATATTCAATTTCTTTATCGGTTAAATGTAAATGAAATGGTAACCTTAAAATTCTTTTACTTACATCTTCTGTAATAGGCAAATCACCTTCTTTGTACCCAAGTTTTTTCCCCATTGGTGATATGTGTAAGGGTATATAATGAAATAAAGCTTGTATACCTTTTTCTTTTAATTTATACATTAAATTATCTCTAATTTCTTCATTTTTTAAAAGAATAAAAAACATATGATAATTACTTTTATTGTATTCAGGAATTATAGGAAGAGTTATAATATTTCTTTCTTCTAAATCTTTTAATCCTTCATAATATTTTTCATAGATACATTTTCTTTTTTCAAGTATATAATCCATTTTTTCAATTTGAGCGAGTAAAAATGCAGATAATATATCTGAAATTAAAAAACTTGATCCAATATCAACCCATGTATATTTATCTATTTCACCTCTAAAGAATTTGCTTCTATTTGTTCCTTTTTCTCTAATTATTTCAGCTCTTTCAATAAAAGATTCGTCGTTTAAAATGATGGCTCCACCTTCACCACATGTGTAATTTTTGGTTTCATGAAAACTATAAACTCCTATATTACCAATAGTTCCCAAAAAAGAATTTTTATATTTTGCATTTACTGCTTGTGCTGCATCTTCAATTATATATAAATTATATTTTTTAGCCAAGTATAATATTTTATCCATATCAGAAGAAATACCTGCATAGTGAACAGGGATTAAAGCACGTGTTTTTGAATTAATTTTTTCTTCTATTTTATTTATATCTATATTTAAAGTTTTTTTGTCAATGTCTACAAATATTGGTTTTGCTCCACGCAATAAAATTGAATTAGCAGTGGAAACAAAAGTATATGAAGGAAGAATAACTTCATCTCCGGGTTTTATATTTATTAGAATAGAAGCCATATCCAGTGCTGTACTAGCAGATGTGGTTAAAAGTATTTTTTTTGCTTTAAATTTTCTTTCTAAAAATTCTTGAACTTTATGAGTATATTTACCATCACCGCTTATTTTTGAAGAGGCAATACAATCTTTTATATATTTAAATTCTTTTTGATCGTAATATACTTTATTAAAGTTTATCATTTTTTCACACTCCAATATTAAAAATAAAGTTCCCACCATATTTGGAATGAAACGATGTTCCAGATTTTTGCAGCTAAAGTAAAATCATTTTCATTTTTTTCATAATATTCTTTTAAGAGATTTTGAATATAAGACTTATTAAATAAACTATTTTGTAATCGATTGAATGATAAAGTATCAAAAACAAAATCTTTAATTTCATTCTTTAACCACCAGAAAATTGGTAAAACAAATCCTTCTTTTTTTCTATTAATAATTCGTTCAGGTACTAAATCTTTTAACGATTCTTTTAATATGAATTTTACTATACCATTTTTTATTTTCAAATTTCCTGGTATTGAAGCAACGTATTCTATTAATCTATAATCTAAAAAAGGTGATCTTACTTCAATGGAATGGGCCATAGAAAGAAAATCTACAAAAGCCAAAACTTGATCTGGGAGTAAAGTTTTCCATTCATATTCTAATATTTTATTTAAAGGATCAATAGCTTTTAATTTAGAAAAATCATTTTTTACTAAATCTAAAGTATTAATATCATCAAAATAAAATTTATTTTTATCTAAAAGGTTTCTTTTTTCTGCATCTTTAAATAGTAAAATATTGTATTTCCATATGTATTGTTTTCCTTTGGATAACAAATATAATTTTTCTAAAAAACTCATATTTTTTTCAAAAGGTTTAAATAAATTTTTTTCGTTTTCTGAAAGGTTATTTTCTTTATATTTATTATAAAGTTTTTCGAAGTAATATAACGGTTGAGCAAGTCTTGGAGCAAGATAACTTGCAAATAATTCATCTGCTCCATCACCAGATAAAGCAACTTTAACGTGTTTTTTGATCAACTTTGATAAAAAAAATGTAGAAATAGTTCCCGAAAAAGGATTGTCAAATGATCTTAAAATATCAGGAAGATCCTCTATTAATTCATTTGGAGACATATAATATTCATAATGTTCGGTATCTAAAATTTCAGATATATGTCTTGCAGATTTTATATCATCATCTTTATGTTCAAGAAAAGTAGTGTATCCAAGCGAAAAAGTTTTTATTTTGGAGTTAGAATATTTGGACATAATTGATACAACAGCACTGGAATCTAATCCACCACTCAAATAAGCTCCTATAGGGACATCGCTAATCATTCTGAGCTTTACAGAATCTTCAAGATAATTTTTTATTTTATATTTTATTTCCTCCGTAGAGTCGGTTGTTTGTTTTGAAAAGTCAATTTCCCAATATTTGATAAGTTTTTTTTCTTTTTTATTTAAATCAAAAACTAACATTTCTCCAGGTAATAAGGAATATATATTTTGAAATGCAGTCATTGGTGCCGGAATATTTTTAAACGTAAAATAATGATAAATAGCTTCGAAATTAGGTTCTTTTACATATTTAGGATGTTTTAAAATAGCTTTTATTTCCGAAGAGAAAATAATAGTATTATTTAAAATGCTATAAAATAAAGGTTTTTGTCCTACCCGATCTCTAACAAGAATGATTTTTTTTCTTTTTTTATCCCATATAGCAATTGAAAACATACCATTAATCTTTTTCACAAAATTTAAATCATATTCTTCGTATAAATGAACAATAACTTCTGAATCAGAGTGATTGGTATAAAATATATGTCCTTTTTCTAAAAGTTCATTTCTTAATTCTTTAAAATTATATATTTCACCATTCCATACAGCCCATATATCCTTTGTTTCATTGTGTATAGGTTGTTTTCCGCTTTTTATATCAATTATACTTAATCTTCTTGAACCAAGGTTTATATCCTCATCATAATAAAATCCTTCTTCATCAGGACCTCTATGGATTATTGAATTTGTCATAGTTTTTAATATATCTAGATTTTTTTGACCACTAAATCCTACAAATCCACACATTTTCTCACCAATTTCATTTAAATTTTTTTGATTTGTTTTTTTCAGCTATTTCAACTAGTTTATAATAGTTATAATTCCATGTTCTGTATTTTCTATCTGTACAATTTTTACATAAAGGTATTTCATCCATTTTTCCTTCCAGATGAAGTTTTCTAATTTTTTCAAATTCTTCTCCAAGCCATATTTCTTTTATACTTTGTTCTTTTACGTTTCCAAGATTCGTATTGAAAGCTATATCATATCCACACATTGCCACCTGCCCTCTGGAATCAATATTTAATCGTTCAAATGGCCATGGACATGGAGCTGTTGAAGGGAGATAAGGTGTAGGGTCAGCAGATTTTGATGGATCTCCCATACCCCAAGTGAGGAATTTTCTTAATTGAACATGATCAACTTTATCTTTCCAGAAATTTAAAATTTTCTCTGGATCTGCTCCATCTTGAACAATTGCACTAACAATTATTTTAGTTTCACTTTTTAATTCATTTCTTAATCTAACCATTCTTTCTACATTTTTAACTAAATTAAACCAATCGAGTCCTTTTCTAAATTTAGAATAAGTTTCTGGATCAGCAGCATCAACACTGAATTCTATCATATCGGTATTTGCTGATAATAATCTTCTTGAATTTTCTTCATTGAATAAGGAACCATTAGTGATTAAACCAATTTTAGCTCCAACTTTTTTAGCATATTCAATAAGTTCAACCATTTTTGGATGAAGCATAGGTTCTCCACCACCCGTTAACCTTATGTATGATCCATACTGTCCGCATTCATCAGCAATTTTTTTGAATAAGTCTTCATTTATAAATAATGCATCTGAATAAGTATTTCTTATATTTGATATTGTGTAAGGGCACGATGGACATTTTGCATTACAAACATAAGTAACGCTTAATACAACCATCATAGGGAATTCCTTTGCTTCTTCTCGCATTTGAAATTTTTCTGGTATGTGTGTTAAGAAATCGGTATAGATTTTAAAATTTTTCTTCATTTTATTATTCCTCCTTTAATTCATTTGAATCAATGTAAATAGCATAACTTGATTGCCAGTCTTTACAATTTCTACATAATTCAGGTAGCCTATCCCATTCTCCATTTAAATGTTTTAACCTAAATTTTTTTAAAGTAGTATTCCATATTTCTTTTATAGAGTGTTTTTTTATATCCCCGAAAGTTACTTCACAATTTAAATCTACAGCACACATACAAACATGTCCTTGATCGGATATATTTATAGTGTTCATGGCCCAATTACAGGGAAGACGATATTTAAAATCTTTTAGGTTACTTGCTTCTACTTTTCCAGCCCAACTGACTTTTGGTCTGACTTTTACTGTAATTTCATGCTTTGTCCAATATTCTATAAAATCATTTAATTCTTTTTCATTTTCTGGCATTTCAACAAATTGAACATATAATTTTTGATTACTTGTTCCCCATTTTTTTAAAGCTTCTTTATATAATAAAACACCTTTTGTTACTTTTTCTAGATTACCTTTTATACGTATTTTTTCATATGTGTATTTGTTAAAAGCATCTATTCCAACATATAATGCATCTAACCCTGCTTTTACTAAACGTTCAGCCCACTTTTCATTTAAAAGGTTCCCGTTTGAATTCAATACAACATCTTTTAAACCTTTATCTTTAGCATACTTTATTCTTTTATCTAAATCCCTTAACATTAATCCTTCACCAAAAAAAGTAATCCAAACTCTTGTATTTGGATTTTCAATTGCAATTTCATCTATAATTTTTTTATATAATTCAAAATTCATTATTCCTGGTGTTCTTTTCATTTCTTTATGAGGGCACATAAAACATTTTAAATTACAATAAGATATATTATCTATTAAAACAACTTCTGGAAATACATTCTTTTCTTCATCTTTTATTCGGGAATTTAGTTTTGATTTTAAAAATTCAAAATCAGTTTCAGTTAATTTTTTTATCATTCATTTCGCTCCTTTCATTATGTTTTTTATATAGAGAAATTAAATAAATTAAATATTTTTTTTAAAACATTTAATATTACATATTTTTATAATTTCATATTTTCAAATTCGGATAAATATTTTTTATTATATCCAAGAAGTTGCATTACTCAACATTTTTTATTTTTATTAAAAGTTTTTTTGAAAGATAAATTTTTTAGCGTTTTTACCACAATTGAATAAAACATCTAAAATGGTTACTTCATGAATAAATTCTCCGTGGAGTTGTGGATATTCTGGATAATTATATTGCATAAAACGGATTTTTATATTATTTTTTTCGAAAAGCTTAAAATCAAGATAGTTTTTTGCTGCAGGCCCACTGATATATTCTTTCCCGTTAAATGATTTTATAATTTTTATTAATCGTTCATTTTTTTCACCGGTAATATTAAGTTCTGAAGAAACATAAAATTGTGTTTTAATATTTAAAACTTCACAAATTTTTTTTGTTGTATAAATATTTAATTCATTTAACCTTGTCCAAGAATGCTTTATATAAAAATCTTCTAATAACCATTTAAAATCTTTAAAATATTTCGCTTTTGAATAGTTTGCAATAAATGAATTTAAATGTTTTCTCTGCCAATTTATTTTTTGGGAAATTTGAACTTCGTATATTTTTTGAGATATGCTATTACTTTTTACTGGAACAGTTATCCATTGTTTGCCGTTTGGAGTTTTTATAATATTTCTATTTCTCCAATCACTTTTTGTATATTGTACATCATCAAGGAAGACAAATATGTCTACCTTATTAATCATATCAAAAACACCTTTCCACGGAATATAATTTGGTTGTAATATAGCGATCTTCATTTAAATCACCTTTTTCGCTTAAATAGATTTATGAAAAAATCTTCAAATTTTTGCACAAAAGTTGGATATTCAAGTTCTTTAATGGAGATTTTTCTTTTTGATTGAATAAAATTTTTAAAATTTTCATCAAGAATAATTCTTTTAGCAAAAATATACAATTCTTCATAATTTTCGAATTTTGGAAAGATATCAAAAGCATTTTCATAAAACATGTCAGGTAAATAATTAACTCTATTTTCTATAGTGATTTCATTATTGTCAAATTTTTTTATAAAGGTTATAATGGGTAATTCTGCATAGTATGCTTCATTAAAAGAAATTCCGCCACCATTTGGAGCTGAATTAATATAAAAATCACAACTTTTTAAATATGCTCGAGCATTTAAATTTGGACCTGCTAAAATTATTTTATTATTTTTTATATATTTTTCAGGAATAACTTTTTTGAAAAAGTTTGTATAAGATGGTCCGAAAAATATGAATATAATGTCATTGATTTCATCACTTAATTTTTTTATAACCTCCCAATATTTTATATTTTTATATTTTATTTCTCGCCCAACAGATATGATTACTTGTTTATCTTTAGGAATATTATAATCTTTTCTTATATCAAGGTTTTTATTAATTAGAGTACTATTGACCGGGGGTAATTTCAAGAAAATATTTTTATTTGGTATATTTTTTTCATTTATTCCAGTGTATACAAAATCTATTTTTTTATCAAAATAGGGTTCGATATCCTGAACTATATGTCGGCCTACAAGTTTTGAAATTTTTTTTAAAAGCGGAAAAATTAAAATTCCATATGGGGCCAGATATATAGATTGATAAAAAGAGATATCAGGATTTATCTCGGAAATAAATTTATAATATTGTTTTATTAACTCTTCAGCGTTATTTGAAGGTTCTGGAATAAAAAAATTTATATTTGCATCATTTAAAATTTTTTTTGCAAAATCAGCATTATTGAAACTTTTGTAATCCAATAAACTTAAAATATAATATTCTATATTTTTGTTTTTGCTATTTATAATGTATTCATATACAAATCTGAACAAAATTTGGTAATAATCTAAACCATTTAAAATAAAAAGAAATTTTATTTTGCTTTTTTGATTGCTATTTTTCGTTTTAAAAAATTTATTATAGTATTTATCAAAAAATTTTTTACCTTCATTTTCTAAATATATAAACGGTTTTTCTGATAAATAATTAAATCGTGAATAATTATCAAATTTATAATATAAATTTCTATAAAAATATGAAATCTTTTGTTTTAATTCCATGTTACTTCTTATAAATTGTGTCTCAATAAAATTTATAAAGCTTTTATAATCAGAATTATTTAAATAGTAATTCATTATTAATTCATTAAGTTGAATATCATCGGGATTTTTTTTAAACAAATTCAGGTAATTACTTATATTTTGTTTTTGATTTAAATTTTTTAGTATATTTTTTATGGATTTTATATTATATTTCAAATCACATTTATCCTTTATATGGTTATAATACATTTTAGAATCAAATTTATCTTCTATTATCAAATTTACTGCTTCATCAACTGTGTTAAATATTAAATTTTCTGGCCATTGTTTTTTACTGCCATAATAATTATGAATAACAGGTTTAAGACCTCTCGCCATTCCTTCCATAATATTATAAGGATGACCTTCATGAACACTTGTGGAGAGTAAGTAATTTTTATCTTCCCACCATTCATCCATATCATCAACCCAACCATAAAAAATGACGTTATTTTCAAGATTCATTTCTTTTACCATATGTTTTAAGTATATTTCATATCTCATATCCTGAAAATCGCCAGCAATATGAAGCTTATATCTATTATCTTTCTCAACTAATTTTTTTATAATTTGAAGCATCATAGGAGGATTTTTTTTATGAGAAATGTGTGCAACCCAGGCAATATTAAATCCTTTTTGGCGTTTTTTAAAGTTTATTGTTTCAATATCTATTCCATTTGGAATTATTTCAATATCTACCATGTTTTCAATATCAGGCATATACATTTTTATAATATCTCTAATATGTTCAGCGACCAGAATTAATTTGTCAATATTATTCCAGTTTATTTTTGTTGGGTAATAACTTAAAGCTTCATAACTGTGTAAACGCAATATTACTGGTTTAATCTGTGTTTGAGAATAATTGCTGCCGATTATAGCAACTTCATTAGCCCATTCAAACCAGATAATATCTCCCCAGTCAATAGCGGAATAGATTTCTTTATCTGTGGTTACAACAAATTTTCTTACCCAATAATTTTCTGATAAACCTTCTATAATTTCATTAATAAAATTATCCAGCCCTTTAGCACAGATAAAGGCTAATTTAGGCAGTTTCTTAGCATTGGTTATTTTATTTTTAAAAAAAGATATTCTTGCTTCAAAATATTTTGTCATTTCTTTAGGAGCAGCTTTAAAAGCATTTTCTAAATATGTAATAGCTTTATCAAAATCTCCTTCAAATAGCCAGACCTCAGCCAATATATCATTAATAGCCCAATCATCTGGATCTTTTTCAAAGTATTTTAAACCAAATTCTTTAATCCTGTTCCAATTTTTCTTTTTATAGTATATAGTGGTTAAATTAAAAAGAGCATCTAAGTTATCAGGATTCTTTCTTAAAAGTTCTTTTAAGGTAGAAATAGCTTTGTTAACTTTATTCAAATTTAAAAAAGCTAAAGCTGCGATTATGTATTCTTCTTCTGTTCTATCTTTTTTCGAATAAAATAGATTAATAACCTTTTCGAATTTTTTATTCTCAAATAATTGCCTTAGGTTCATTATAGCCCTCCTGAAAAGTTAAAACTTTTTATATTAAAAGTAACATTCTTTATCTATTATACCATAACTTTAATCGTCTAAAATCAGGATAGGATAAATATGATATAATAAATATCGAGGTGATAAAATAAATGAAAAAATCAAAATCGGAAATAAAAAAGATATTAAAAATACTATCAGAAACCTATCCCGAATCGAAAACAGCGTTGAAATATAGTAATAATTTCGAATTGTTAATTGCTGTAATGCTTTCAGCACAAACTACAGATAATCAGGTAAATAAAGTTACACCAGAGTTGTTTAAAAGGTTTAAAACACCGTATGATTTTGCTAAATTAAATCCTGAGGAGCTTGAGGAATACATTAAAGGTGTTGGATTATACAAAACAAAAAGCAAGAATATTATAAAAACATGTCAGATTTTGGTTGAAAAGTACAATGGAGAAATTCCACAAACGAGAGAAGAGTTAATGGAATTGCCGGGAGTTGGAAGGAAAACAGCAAATGTGATTTTAAGCGTAGCTTTTGGAAAAGATGCAATTGCGGTTGATACACATGTCTTTAGAGTTGCAAATAGAATTGGACTGGCAAATGCAAAGGATGTTAAAAAAACCGAAGAGGATTTAATGAAGGTAATTCCAAAGAATTTGTGGGGACAGGCGCATCACTGGTTAATTTATCATGGAAGAAATATTTGTAAGGCGAGGAATCCGAAGTGCGATATTTGTCCAATAAAAGAGTTATGTGATTATAATCAAAAATAAGAACCCATAATTCGCTTTGCGAATTATGGGTTCTTATGTTATAATGATATCATAACAAAATATTCGGGGGTGAAATGGTGTTAAGTAAAGAGCTTGTACAGGATATTATAGGAACCGTTCTCAAACACGGCGGAGATTTTGCCGAAGTATTTGTTGAGAAAAGATATACAAATAACTTTACTATGAAGAATGGAAGTCTTGAAAGTGCAACAACAGGGAATCGATTTGGAGTTGGGGTTAGAGGATTTTTAGGAACAAAGGCAGTATATGCATATACCAATGATCTTTCAAGAGAGTCATTATTAAGTGTAGCCAAAAGAGTTGGAGAAGCTCTTGGTGAAATAAAGGTAGAAGACCTTGTTTTAAATTTAAACAAAACAGAATATGAAAATAAACATCCTGTATTTTTGTATCCTGAAGATATTTCAAAAAGAAAAAAGGTTGCTGTAATGAAGAGAGCATATAATGCAGCAAAAAATTACTCAGACTTGATATCTCAGGTAGTTGTATATTATTGGGAATATGATCAAAATGTATTAATAGCAAACTCAGAAGGTGTTTTTGTTGAAGATAATAGGGTAAGAACAAGATTAATGATAAATGCTGTTGCAGAACATAATGGCGTTATGGAATCAGGATTTTATGGCCCTGGAGCAGGAATGGGATTTGAATTTTTTAATGTTATAGATGTAGAAGAAGCTGGAAAGGTAGCTGCGAGAACAGCTGCAAGAATGGTTAAGGCAGAACCAGCACCAGCTGGGAAATATCCTGTTGTTATTTCAAATGAATTTGGTGGTGTTATTTTCCATGAAGCTGTTGGACATGCTTTAGAGGCAACAGCTGTAGCAAAAGGCGCATCTGTATTTGCAGGTAAATTGGGAGAAAAGGTTGCAGCAGAATGCGTTTCTGCAGTTGATGATGGAACAATTCCAAATGCATGGGGTTCTTTAAATGTAGATGATGAAGGAACGCCAACACAGAGGAATGTATTAATTGAAAATGGTATTTTAAAAGGATATATGATAGATAAGCTTGGTGCAAGAAAAATGGGTATGAAATCCACTGGTAGCGCAAGAAGGCAGGATTATACATTTGCACCAACTTCAAGAATGACAAATACATTTATTTTGCCAGGTGATTATCACCCAGAAGAAATAATAGCAAATACAGAATATGGATTATATGCAAAAAGACTTGGTGGAGGTTCTGTAAATCCATCAACAGGAGAATTTAATTTTGCAGTTAATGAAGGATATTTAATAGAAAACGGTAAAATAACAAAACCAGTTAGGGGAGCAACATTAATAGGAAAAGGTTATGAAATAATTCAAAAGATAGATATGGTTGGAAACGATATAAAACGTGGTCAGGGAATGTGTGGTTCCATTTCAGGAAGCATTCCTGCTGATGTAGGACAGCCAACAATAAGGGTTTCTGAAATTATCGTTGGGGGGCGAAATAAATGACATTCAATGAATTTAAAGATAAAGCATTTAAATTAGCAAAAGAAAAAGGTTTTGAAGCACAGATTTCATATAATGGAACATATGAATTTTCTTTAAGATTGGGCAATGGAGAATTGGATGAGTATAAAGATGCAAATAGCAATTCAATTTCTTTAACGGTATTAAAGGATGGAAAGATAGGAACAGCTTCAACAACGATATTTGATACTCCTGAAAAGTTAGTGGAAGAAGCAATTACAAATTATGAAATAATAGATTCAGAAGAAGAAAATCTTTTTTATGACGGTTCTGGGAAGTATTCTGAATTTGAATCATATTATGGTGAATTTGAAAAGTTAAGCGTAAAGGAAAAATTGGATAGATTATATAAAATGTCAGAAGCAGCAGGTAAAGATGAAAGAATTGTGATGGTTCCAATGGCAATGTTTGCTCACCAAACATCTGAAATTATTATTGCAAATACATTGGGATTGGAGAAAAGTTATAAAGGTGATGGCGGATATGCATATGCTTCAGTTGTGGCAAAAGACGAATCACCAAGATCAGGATTCTGGTTTGGAATTGCCCCAAAACCTGAAAAATTAGACCTTGAAGCAATTGGAAAAAGAGCAGCTGAAGAGGCTATAGCCAAAATAGGTTCAAAATCAGTGAAAAGCGGGAAATATAGGGTTATTATTAGAAGTGACGAATTTACCAGTTTATTGGCAACTATGCTTATTCCTATGATTTCAGCTGAAAACGCACAGAAAAATATGTCACCATTGAAGGAAAAACTTGGTGAAAAGATTGGAAGCGATATTGTAAATATTAAAGATATTCCATATTATGAAGGTTCTTTAAACAATGCTCCATTTGACAGTGAAGGTGTTCCTACACAGGAAAAAACAATACTTGAAAATGGTGTATTTAAAACATTTTTATATAACTTAAAAACAGCTAAAAAAGAGGGAAAGGAATCTACAGGTAATGCCCTTGGAAGAGGTATTGCACCTGTTAATATGTATTTTGAACCTGGAAAGAAAAATTTTGATGAACTTGTTGAAACTCTGGGAGACGGTATTATAATTACTTCTCTTGAAGGATTACATTCAGGTGCAAATCCTATTTCCGGTGAATTTTCACTTGGAGCACAGGGATTAAAGGTAGAAAACGGTAAGATAGTAAGTGGTGTGGAACAGATTACAATTTCCGGTAATTTCCTTGATGTATTATCAAAGATTGAAGAAGCAGGAAACGATATGTGGATTTCATTTAGCAGTACAATAGCACCATCAGTAATTATTTCTGAAATTGATATAGCAGGTAATGCATAATATAATAAATAGCTAATAATAAAAGGTCCGGTTTTATCCGGACCTTTTTCTTTATTCCCAGTATATTTGACTTGTTGTAATTATTTCTTTCCACGGACCATCTGGAACGTCTTTTTCATCAACAAATTGCCAGTCTATTTTATCAATGTCTTTTAAGTTAAGATAATCCCTTACAGCAGGTGAAACATCCAATCCTGCATAATTGTTTATGGTATTTTTAGGTTTTGAATTTCCAAAAACATATTCTTTATCGTCTTCATTAAATGGGCCAACATCTTCCCATTGTGCATAAGCGACTTTATCGCCTTTTATTATCTTTATCCATCTGTTTTTGCACATAGATTCCAGATTTCCCCATTTCTTTTCTTTGGCCCATGGAATAATTTCATATGCTTCTTTTTTTCTATTTCCGTTTTCATCGAAATCATTATATGGTAAAGCAAAATAGAATGGATTTTCTTTTGGGATAAATCCTGCAGGATAATAACCGTTTCTGTTATCTGGATCATCTATGCCGCCATAATGCTCTGTCCATTTTTCGTCCCATGCGCTTGGAGTGTTGGTGATATAGCCATTTTCTTCGCTGGCATCTTCTCCAACCCAGAATATTGTAACGGTGATATCCTTATGTAATGTATAGTTGTTTTGCATATCTTTTTCTCCTTTTTCGCAGGATATTAGAATTAAGATGATAATAATTATCAATAGGAAATAAAATCCTTTTTTCATCTGTATCACCTATGATAAAAATTTTATATCCTTAAAATTCCAATTCCAACAAGATCCGGTCCTGTATGAACAGCCAATGTTGCAGAAACATCCCACATAAAAACCTTTAAAGAATTTTCAAGTGCTCTCATTTTTGAAAATAACATGTTCTGCAAAGATACAGCCTTTTCTGATTTTCCTGTAATACTAACAACAGCATAAAAATCCCTCTCCCCAACGAATTTTAAGAATTCTTCATACATGGCATTAACAGCCCTTCTAATGTTTCTTACTTTAGCCACTGTATAATAGATTCCCTCTTCGTTAACAGAAATTATAGGCTTAACATCGAGAAAGTTTCCAATAGCAGCAGAAACCTTTCCTATCCTTCCTCCTCTTGCAAGGTATTTTAATGTTGGGATAACATAAAATACAGTAGCGTTATTAATGTCTTTTTTCACTTTTTCCAGTATTTCATCATATGAAAAACCATGTTCTATATATTCTAAAGCTCTATATACTATAATACCTGAACCAATGGAAATATTTAGTGTATCGATATTTTCTATTCTTACATCTGGATATTTTTCCCTTAATTCCCTTGATACCATTGTAAATATATTATAAGAGCCGCTTAAACCATGTGAAATGTTAAATGTAAGAATTTTTTTATAACCTTCATTAATCATATTTTCCATAGTTTCTTTAATTTTTTCTGGTTTTGGCAGTGATGTTTTAACATCTTCATCTAAATGTTCGAAGAGAAATTCTTCACTAAATGTCCCGTCTTCATATTCTTCACCATTTATAAATGTTCGTAAAGGAAGAATTCTTACATTATGTTTTTCAGCTATATCTTTTGGAAGGTCACAACCTGAATCAATAACAACACCTATTTTTTCCATATAATCACCTCTCAATATTTTTTACAGATTCCCTTTCAACTATTTCAAGGGACATCATCATTTTTCTAACAACGCTATTTCTTTTTTCGGGATTTAGCCTATCAATTAACAATCTTGCAGCCATTTTTCCCATTTCTTTTCTTGGCTGTTTTACTGTTGTTAATGGTGGAATGCTAAATTGTGCCATATAACCATCATCAAATCCCATTACTGAAACATTATCAGGCACTTTAATTCCTTCATCGTATAATACCTTTAATGTTTCAAGAGCAATTAAATCGTCTGATGTGAATATTGCTGTAAAATCAACACCGTTTTTTCTTATATATTCTTTTAGCTTTTTATAAGTTGTTCCTGTTGTAAAGCTTGATTCAAGAACATTTACTCTTCCACCAGATTTTTCTATTTGATATTTGAAGCCGTCTCTTCTATATCTAATTGAGTATAAATCAATATCTCCGGTAATGTGTAAGAATTTTTTATGTCCTTTTGACAGTAAATATTTTGCAACCATTTTTCCACCAAGATAATTGTCTATGTTTACAGAGTCAAACCTGAAATCAGTATTTTCTCTGTCTACAGTAACCACTGGAATGGCTATATCGAGTAATCTTCTTAATTTTTCATCATCTTCTTCTGATGTGCAGACTATTACTCCATATACCCTTCTTGTAAAAAAGTATTCAATTGCAACCTCTTCTTCGAGAATACGACCATTAAATGTGGCAATTATAGAACCATAACCATTTTTTCTTAATGTTTCTGTAGCTCCTTCTATAATTTCACTATAATGATATGCAAAAAGATCCGGCACGAGGATCCCTATAATCTTGAGATCCTGTGCCAGTGGAATTGTGGAAGTTTTATAACCAAGCTTTTTAACAGCTTTTAATACCTGTTCTTTTGTTTTTTTATTAACCTTACCTGTTCCATTTAATACTCTGGATACCGTTGCAATGGAAACATTGGCTTCTCTTGCAACATCTTTTATGGTTATTTTCAAGGCAAAACGCCTCCTAACTTAAATCATTTCATATAGAAAACACTGTCAATTAAATGCTTTGTAGTTTTATTTTTTATAATATCTGCATATACCAATAAACTTGGTCTTGGTGTTCGTTTTTTAGTTTCATAATCAACCTTCATAAGTCCAAATCTCTTTGAGAATCCTTCAGCCCATTCGAAATTATCTATTAATGACCAGTGAAGATATCCTTCTATTTTTATTCCTTCTTCAGCGGCTTTTTCAATTTGATTTAAATGAGATAATACAAAGAAAGGTCTTACCCTATCTTCTGAATCCGCTGTTCCATTTTCCGTAACTATCATTCTTAAATTATATCTTTCATTGAGGAATTTTAAAACCTCGTATATTCCTTCTGGATATATTTCCCAGCCCATTTCGCTTGTTGGAAATCCGGCTTTTGATTTTGAATATGGTTCGCAATCGTAGCCATAGCCGCTTAATACAGTCCATCCTTCTTCTGAGTTTTCATCTTTTGCAATAACAGCTCTTGTATAATAGTTGACACCTATAAAGTCGATTTTGTTCTTCATATCTTCCCTTATTTCACCGTCTACATTTCCATATGTAATCATGTCCATAAACCAGAAGTTATAGAAATCAAGAGCTTTTGCCACACAGTCTCCAGCTTCATCACTTTCTGGATAAACAGGTGTAAATGAGTATACAAGTCCCATAGGTTTATCTGTGTATTTTTTTATAACGTCATATGCTCTTGCATGTGCCTGAGCCTGATTTATCATGCTTAATTTATATGCTTTTTCATCTGGATATGCTGGTGGGAATCCTGATTTTACCAGAAGATATCCAAGAGAGGAGACAATTTGTGGTTCATTCATGCTGCTCCATTCATCTACAAATTCATCAAAGTGTTTTACACAGAAACCTGCAAACTTAGCAAGTTCTGTTACAGATAATGTTGATACCCACCCCTGTTCCTTAACATTCCATAAACCTTTTCTTTGAACTTTTATAGGATCATGAAGCCATACAGGTAAACTGAAATGGGTTAAATCCAGTATAACATGAATTCCTTTATTTTTCAAATCCTTTAATATCTTTTTATAATGTTCAACGGCTTCCATATTAGCAACTTTTTCTAATTCAGAAATTGTTTCTTCTGTAACCTCTACATTATATATTTTATCACCATCGCGCTCAATCTTTGCAAATATATTTTCTGTGCTTTCAGGGAATATTCTTGACCATTCAACGCCAATTCTAATAGCATTCATTCCGTATTTCACCATATTTGAATGATCTTCTTCATATTGATTCCAGTAATTGGAGCCATTTTCAGCTCTATCTCCACTAACAATTCCCGCTATTATATTCATCTTATCTGTAGTCCATTTATACCAATCTGTTCTATCGTCTAAATCCTTTATTGAGCCCATTTCAAATTGCATTCCTGATAATGAAACACCAAATAAAAAATCATTTTTAAACATCTTATCACCTCTCAATTATTTTTGTTGGCAAATTTTATACAACTTACCTGATGATTTTTATTAACTGTATAGCTTTCCATATTATATGTTTTACATTTATCTGTTGCAAAAGGACATCTGTGTGCGAATTTACAACCTGTTTTCGGTGGTTCTTCACCTGTTTCTGTGCTTGTTTCTGAATCATCCCATTTTTTATCCAGAGTTGGTACTGAATCAAAAAGCATTTGTGTATATGGATGCAAAGGATTGGAAAATATTTCCTTTGTATCTCCCATTTCTACGATAGTTCCCCTATACATAATAAGCATCCAATCGCTTATGTAATATCCAAGGGATAAATCATGTGTAATAAATAAAATACTCATTTTATTTTTATATTTTAAATCTCCAAGAATATTTAAAACGTCAACCCTTGTTGATGCATCGAGCATACTGATAATCTCATCGGCAACGAGGAATTTGCTTTCAAGTATTAAAGCCCTTGCTATTAATAATCTTTGTAATTGTCCTCCAGATAATTGATGAGGATACTTTCCAATAATATGTTTTGGATTTAATCCCACATCTTTAAGTGATTTTTCAATTCTTCCAAGCCTTTCGCTTTTTGGAATTTCATTGTATAAGCTATTAAAGAGCATATCGAATATATTATCTATTTTATAAATGGGATTGAATGATGCAAATGGATCCTGAAAAACACCCTGAACATTTCTATAATATTCAATGGGATTATAATCATATATATTTCTATCTTTATATAATATCTCGCCTTCAGTAGGTTTTACCAATTTTAATATTAACTTTCCAATTGTAGTTTTTCCGCTTCCTGATTCTCCTATAAGTGAAACAATTTTTCCATCTTCTATTTCAAATGTAGCATTATCCACCGCTTTTACATATTCTTTTTTTATAAATCCACTTGAAAAGGTTTTAGATAAATTTTTAATTTTAATCATTTAAATCATCTCCAGCATTCCAGCAATATATAGAATGATTTTCTCCAATTCTTTTTTCCTGAGGTACAGCCTTTCTACATTTATCAATTGCAACTGGACATCTATCTGCAAATCGGCATCCTGAAGGTGGATTCAATAACATTGGTGGATGTCCAGGAATGCTCTTAAGTCTTTGTTCTTCAAATTTTATATTCATCTTTGGTAATGAATCTATAAGTGCTTTTGTATATGGATGTTTTGGATTTTTTATTATTTCATCTGTGGGCCCTATTTCAGCGACATGCCCTGCGTATAGAATCATAATTCTGTTGGCAATTTGATATAATACTGAAATATCATGGGTTATAAACATTATTGATTTTACAATTCCCTCATGCATAAACTTTTCAAGCATTTGAATTACAAACTTTTGCGAGCTAACATCCAGAGCCGAGGTTACTTCATCTGCAATTAAAATATCTGGATCGAGTAAAGTTGAAATAACCATAACCACTCTTTGTTTCATCCCACCGGATAACTCTACAGGATATCTGTTTAAAACACTTTTGTCAAGATTCACCATTTCAAGACGTTCTTCTACTTTTTTTGCATCATATTGATAACCATGTTCAGCAAGGAAATCCGTGATTATACGTTTAATCTTTTTTGTTGGTGATAGTGCATCTAAAGCATATTGAGGAATTATGGAAATCTTTTTATAGAGAATCTTATTCATATCCTTATCTGCCAGATTTGTTAATTCCATTCCCCGTAATTTTACACTGCCTCCGGCGTAATGCATTGGCTCATATGGGAATACAAAGAAATTAACAAGTGTGGATTTTCCACAACCTGATTCTCCAGCTATTCCCAAAACTTCACCTTCATGTAGATTAAATGAAACACCGTCTATAGCCTTAACTTCACCTTTTAATGTACTATAATAAACTTTTAGATTATTTACCTCTAATAATGGGTTCATCATACCACCTCACTGTTTCCTGAGACGAGGGTTAAATGCTTCGTCTAATCCTGTATTTACATAGAACAATGTTCCTACAAAGATTGTTATTACCAATCCTGGTGGAACAACCCACCACCACATTTTTAATTGAATAGCACTCCATAATACAGCCTGTTGAAGCATGGTTCCAAGTGAAACGCCCCTTGTTGGACCAAGACCTATAAAATCAAGTCCAATTGCCGATAATATTGCTCCTCCAAATTGAAGGATAAATACCATAAACACATAAGACATCATATTTGGTGCTATTTCCTTAAAAACTATTTTCATGGGTTTTACCGCTGTAATTTTAGCCAGCTGTACAAATTCCCTTGATTTTAATGAAAGTGTTTGTGATCTTACAGCACGGGCTGTCCACGGCCAGCTGGTTAAACCAATTATTATACTTTCTATTGTAACGCCTCTATATGGTAAATAAGCTGCAATTATAATCAGTAATGCCATAGTAGGAATTACCATCATGATATTTGTAATCATCATTAAGAACTCATCTGAAAATCCTCCTAAATAGCCGGATATAAATCCAATTATAAGTCCTACTATTGTAGCAATTCCACCGCCTATTATTCCAAGGTATAATGAACTTCTTAAACCATAGACAAGTTGTGAAAATATATCATGACCAAAGGTTGTTGTTCCAAGCCAGTTGGTGGGATTTGGCGGAGAATATGGCATGCTTGAGGTATCAAGCGGATCAAATTTTGCAATCATTGGTCCAATTATTGCAAGTAAAACAAAAAATATCAATACAATGCTCCCAAAAATTACACGTCTATTTGTAAAGGTATAATATAACCCTTCATGATTTTTCAACCATTCTTTCATTTCCTCACGCCCCTTCTACAAATGAAGCTTTTACACGTGGATCGATTAATACATAAACTATATCAACAATAAAATTAGCTATTAATACACCAAGAACTATAAATAAGAAACAACCCTGGATAAGGAAATAATCCTGATGTAAAATTGCCTGTAATAATAAATAACCAATTCCGGGATATGAAAAAACAACCTCTGTTGTTAAGGCTCCTGCAACTATTGTTCCCAATTGTAAAGCAAGACCTGTAATTTGTGGAAGCAAAGCATTTTTGTATGCATAATTTAATCTCAAACGCTGAGATAATCCTAAACTTCTCATATATCTTGAGTAATTTGATTCAACTTCATAAATAATCATATTTCTCATACCTATAGCCCAACCGCCAAGCATTACCATAAATAATGATAAAAATGGCAATATCCAGTGTGAAAGAAAGTCAAGGATAAAATCTACAGACCATTCAGGATTTATTGAATAACTATAAGCACCTGAAATTGGAAATATAGGATTTACAACACCTAAAAACCAGGCTAAAATAATAGCAAACCAGAAGTATGGCATTGCTGTAAAAAAGTAAGAAAGAGGAATAATAACCTTTTCCACGAATTTATTCTTTATTGCATAAGCACCGAGTTTATTCCCAACAATCCAGCTTAATAATATTGATGGCAATAATAACATTAAATCATATGGAATAGCCTCTTTTATTACTTCCATAACAGGTTTTGGATAAAGATATAAACTTACGCCAAGATCACCGTGAAAGAAGGCTTTCCAGAAATCTATATATTGAGTTAAAAGTGGTTTGTTTAATCCAAATGCTTCAGTGAAGTAAGACATCATTAATTGTCTTGAACCTGGCATTGCTGCAAATCTGCCCATAAGCAATGCAACAGGATTACCTGGCATGAATCTGGGTATTGCCCAGTCAATTGTTATTGCTACAAAAAAGGTTAAAAAGTATATTGAAAACTTTTTCTTTAAATAACTATTCATTAATGGCACCTCCAAACGAAGTAAAAAAACAGGGTAATCAGGAAAGGCTGCCAGGTGGCCTGACAGCCGAAATATTGAGGACAAAGTATATGAAGAAACTTATAATTACTTAGCTTTTAAGTTTAATAAGATTTTTACTGCTCCAAACTGCCATTGTCCTGGCCAGCTACATGGATAACCATAAGGATTATTTTCATCTGGCCAATTTTCCCATGCATAAGTACTTGCCTGGAACCACAATCCGTTGTGCCATACAGGAATTGCTGGCATTTCTTTTAATAAGATTTCTTCTGCTTCTGAGAATAATTCCTTTAATTTTGCTTCTTCTGAGAAAGGTGTTTTGTTTATTTCTTTTATAAGTGAGAACAATTTTTCATTTTCATATCTTCCAAAGTTTCCATCCCACATTTCATCCATAATCAATGGATTTGCTACAAAATTTAATAATGTCCATGGCGAAACAGAACTTGTTGAACCGTAATCATTAATGAGCATATCAAAGTTTCCTGTTGACATATCTTCTTCATATTTACCCTGATCAGGGAACTTTGCTTCAGCTTTAATTCCAACCTTTCTTAAATCTTCAGCAATTGATTTTACTGATTCCATCCAGTCTGTCCAGCCATATGGAACAACTATTAATAAATCAATTGTGCTACCATCTGGCAAATCTCTCCAGCCATCACCGTTTCTATCTACATATCCTGCTTCATCCAATAATTTCTTTGCTGTTGCTGGTGAATAATTAAATCCATATTTTTCTAAAACCTTTTTGTCTTCGTATTTTTTCCATGCAGGTGTTGGCAAGAAACCAAGTGAATCTGCTGCAATAACCTGATTTTCATAAACTTTATTAACTATATTCTGCTTATCAATTGCATAAGCTACGGCTTTTCTGAATTGTGCATTGTCCATAGGTGGTTTCTTTGTGTTCATGAATAAATATGCTGTACTTGAAGATAACATATATGGAGATTCTTTATACCATGTTTTAATATTTTCATAAATTTTTGCAAGTCTTGGTATTCCAGGAAGGAAGAAGTTACTCCAATCAAGAGTTCCCTGTAATAACATACCAAGTGCAACGTTGTTACTTGAAATAACAATTTCAATTACCCTTTTTGGAACGGGTTTTCCAAATACTTCATTACCCCACCAATCGTCATTTCTAACAAAGATACATCTATCCTGACTCCAGCCTTCGACCTTATACATACCAGAACCAACAGGATATTCATTTGCACCTTCTATGATTTCATTTTTTGATTTGTTTTTCCATATGTGTTCTGGCAAAATAGGAATACTGTATAAATTTACTTCCCATGAATGATAAGATGGTTCTTTAAAAATGAATCTTACTTTATTGTTGCTTCCGAGCTCAATTCTGTCAAGACTTTCCCAGAGATTGTGATAATAAACATCTTCATATTTTTTACCAAGCTCAAATGTAAATTTCACATCCTGAGTTGTAAATTTTTTCCCATCGCTCCATTTTAAATTATCCCTTAATGTTATTTCATATGTGTTTTTATCTACCCATTTTCCATCTTTTACAAGCCATGGTTCCATTTGACCTGTAATTGGATCATAGTTGAAAAGTGTTTCATAAACTAACCCTATCGTCCCTGAGACTGAACCCCATGGAAGGAATGGATTCCAGTTACTTGGTGGTTCCCATAATCCTCCCCCAACGTACAAAGTTTCATTCCTTGCATATCTTGCACCAAAAAAAGTACTTACTAACAATACCAATATTCCCAAGGTTACCATAACTTTTTTCATAAGATTCCCCCCTTATAAAATTTCAACGTTTTCATTCTCTCATGAAAATATTTACATTCCAAACAAGAAAAAATGAAAAAATTTTCCATTTCATATAGAAAAAAGACAATAAAAAAACTTAAATGTGTTTCTTTGAAATTTTTAAAATATTTGTTTAAATTAGAATAAGCATATTGTGATATAATATTTATGCCTATTTACTGTGTGGAGGTGGAAATGATGAGGACGTTTTGTACATCAGGACCTGTTGATAAGAAAACATGTTATTATGTTGAAAGACCGGATATAATGGCAGAATCACTTAATCATATAGAAAACTGGAGATACTTTACAGTATCTGCACCAAGACAGAGTGGAAAAACCACGTTATTAAATGATATAGTTGAGAAGATAAAGGATAAATATATAACTATTTTTTTATCCTTTGAAGATTATAAAAATATGAAAAC
>NZ_LBFA01000027.1:0-17393 GCF_013363265.1 Marinitoga sp. 1138 | reverse complement strand
AGCACAGAACGAAGACTTTGCAAAGATTACAAAGGTTGCCAATAGACTTGAAGATTTAAGTGAAGAACTTAATACTCTTATTAAACAATTTAAAATTTAAACGTTATAAAAATAAATCCCCTGTTTAACAGGGGATTTATTTTTATTATTTTGCGTATAAATGACAGCTTACTTCATGTTGTTCATCAATCTTTATTACTGGTGGTTCTTCTGTTCTACATTTTTCTGTTGCATATGGGCATCTTGGATGAAATCTACAACCTTTTGGCGGATTTACAGCATTTGGCACTTCACCTTTTGGTATAATCTTTTCTTTGTTTAATTTTGGATCTGGTTCTGGCACCGCTGAAATTAACGCTTTTGTGTAAGGATGCGCAGGATTTCTATAAATATCCTCAAATGTTCCTATCTCTACGATTTTTCCAAGATACATAACTGCAATCCTATCACAAATATATTTTGTAGTTGCTAAATCATGTGTAATGAATAAATATGTGAGATTAAATTCTTCTTTAAGATCTATCATTAATTTTAAAAGCTGTGATCTAACAGAAACATCAAGCATGGCAATTGCTTCATCTGCAACAACAAATTCAGGCTTTAATGCCAATGCCCTTGCAATAACAACTCTCTGTCTTTGACCACCTGATAAATCACGAGGATATCTGTCATAATATTCCTCAGCTGGCTTTAAATTAACCCTTTCCATTATATTATATACAATTTCTTTCTGTTCTTTATATGTTTTTCCTATTTTATGTATTTGCAATCCATGCCGTATTGCTTCACCTATTTTCATATACGGATTTAATGCTGCCATTGGATCCTGAAAAATTATCTGAATTTTTTTTCTGAATTTTCTTAATTCTTCCTGAGATAATGATGTGATATCAACACCATCTATTTTTATTATTCCATCTGTTGGATCGAGCAATCTTAAAACTAAACGCCCTGTGGTTGTTTTTCCAGAACCGGACTCACCAACTAATCCCAATGTCTCTCCTTTATTTATAACAAAAGAAATATCATCAACAGCCTTTACAAATTTCTGCGGTTTTCTCGTTATAACCTCTGATATAGACCGTTTTAATGGAAAATATTTTTTTAAATTCTTTACTTCTATTAATGGAGTACTCATGCTTTCACCTTCTCATATAACCAACATTTTACTCTTGTTCCATCAACTTCAAAATCTGGTGGAACTTCATTATGACATTTTTCTGTAGCATATGGACATCTATTTGCAAATCTGCATCCTTTTGGTGGTTTAACAAGATTCGGTAAATCTCCAGGAATATACCTTAATTCTCTATCATCAATGTTAGTATTTGGAATTGATTTTAATAATGCCTGTGTATATGGATGTTTAGGCTCATAATATATCTTTTCTGCTGTGGATAATTCAACAAGATGACCTGCATACATTACACCTATTCTATCTGCCAGTTCAGCAACAACACCTAAATCATGTGTAATAAGAATCATGGACATATTGTGTTCATCTTTAAGCTTTTTTAAAACTTCCATAATTTGAGCCTGAACAATAACATCCAGAGATGTTGTAGGTTCATCTGCTATAACAAGATCTGGTTTTAAGACCAAAGACAATGCAATCATAACCCTTTGTCGCATCCCACCAGAAAACTGGAATGAATATTCATTCATTCTTACAGGATCTATACCAACCTCTTCAAGTATTTTTGCTGACATTTTAAATGCTTCATCTTCCGGAATCTTAGGATAATGCGCCTTTATAGTTTCCAAAAATAAATCTTTTACCTTCATAATTGGATTTAATGAAGTCATTGGATCCTGAAAGATCATGGATATATTTTTCCCTCTTATTTTTCTCATCTGACGTTCATTATATGGAGCTATATTTTCTCCTTTAAATAAAATTTCACCATCAATTCTGGCATTTTTAGGCAATATTTTCAGTAAAGATTTACCCAATGTGGATTTTCCACAACCAGATTCTCCAACTAATCCTACAGTTTCATTTTCTTTAATAGATAAATTTACATTTTGAACGGCACTTACCCAGCCATTTCTTACTTCATAATTTATATTGAGATTTTTTATTTGTAATATCACAATGCTTCACCTTCTCTCACGAATAGTAGGATTGAGATATTCATTTAATCCTTCACTAAATAATGAGAATCCCAAAACTATTGTAATAATTGCCATACCGGGATATAATATTCCCCACCATGCTCTTGATAATACAAATCTCTGTCCATTACTTAAATCATAACCCCAATCTGGTGTTGGTGGAGCAATTCCCAACCCCAAAAAGCTCAATCCTGCTTCTGTCATTATTGCATCAGCAAGATTCATAGATAAAACAACTACAACAGATGGTAAAACATTAGGAAGTATATATTTAAACAATATTTCCCAATTTTTTGCTCCTAATGCTCTTGCTCCTTCTACATATAACTCATTTTTTATAGCTGTTACCTGATTCCTGATCACCCTATAATATGTTGGTGTATATACAACAGCTATGGATAACGCTATATTTATCATACCTGGTCCAAGCACTGCTGCTATTGCAATAGCAAGTATAAGTCCTGGAAATGAATATATTGCATCCATAATTAATGTTAAAACTCTGTCCAATGGTCCTCCTATATATCCTGATAATAACCCCAGAGGAATTCCAAATAATGATGCAAAACCAACAGAAATAAATGCTATGGATAATGCTATTCTTGCACCATATAATATTCTGCTGAATATATCTCTACCAAGATTATCTGTTCCAAATATAAATTGACTGTTTGGAGCGCTTAAAGCCCTTCCAACTCTTTGTATTGGATTATATGGAGCTAATTGAGGTGCAAAAATTGCCATTAAAATATAAAATATTAATATCATTGCACCTATAAATGTAATCCATCCTGTTCCACTTTTGAATAATTCCTTAAAAAAAGATGCTATTTTATGTGAATAAAATTCTTTATCCATATTATCACCTCAATATCTAACTCTTGGATCTATAAGTGCATTGATAATATCAACTATTATACTAATAATGACAACAAACAATGCAAAAAATGCTATTGTTCCCTGAATAGCAGGAAAATCTCTATACCTTATTTTCATTACCAGATAGCTTCCAAGTCCCGGCCATGAAAATGTTGTTTCTGTTAAAACAGCACCTGCTAATAATATAGCAAGCTGTAATCCCATAACTGTTAAAATAGGCACCATGGCATTTCTTAAAGCGTGTTTGTATAAAACCCTTCTCTGACTGATTCCTCTTGCTCTTGCCGCTGTTGAAAAATCCTGGGATAACATTAAAATTGTATTATTTCTAACCATTCTTAAAAATATACTTGAAATAACCAATCCTAACGTTATACCAGGCATTAATAAATGTTTTAATACATCTATTAATGCTTCCCAATTGCCTGTTATTATAGAATCTATTATAAAAAATCCTGTTTTGGTATCAAGAGATACTATTGGAGATAATCTACCGGCAACTGGTAACCATCTTAAGATCATTCCAAAATAATATTGCATCATTAAACCAAACCAGAAAACAGGAATGGCGTATATAAATACTGAATATACTCTTGCTGTAATATCTATAAATCCATCTCTATGTGCCGCCGCTTCACTTCCCCAGAATATACCTATTAACACTGCAATTAAAAAGGCAAATAAGGTTAACTCAACTGTTGCAGGAAATCTATCTTTTATTTCGTTCCATACCGGTCTTGAGGTTAATGTTGAAGTTCCTAAATCACCTCTCAATAATCCACCAAGATAATCAAAAAATTGTACTACAATGGGTTTATCAAGACCAAGTTCATGTCTTTTTTGATCAATTACGCTTTGGGGTGCTTTACCACCCATCATAGCCATAACTGGATCCCCCGGAATAATCCTCAAAACAAAAAAGATAACTGCAAGAAGTATAAAAATCATAGGTATTGCAAGTAATATTCTTGTAAGTATATAATCTTTTAAGGACAAAACTATCACCTCTCTAAAAACCCCGCCGCATGGCGGGGAGTTTTAATTAATGATTATTTTTTGTAGATTAAATAATATCTGAAGATCTGAGTTGGTTCAAGCAATACACCTTTTACATTCTTTTGTGATGCAACAACTGCTACTCCCTGCCATAATGGGATATTTGGAACATCAACAACAAGATGATTCTGTACCTGTTCATAAAGATCTGATCTTGTGTTTTGATCTACACAAACTCTTGCTGCTCTCATGAGATCTTCTGTTATTTTGCTTTCATAGAAACTACCCATTGATTTTGCACCGTTTATACTTAAGAATGGCCATAAGTAATCATCAGGATCAATATAATCTGGATACCAACCAAGTAAGAATAATCCCATTGCACCATTTAAGAAGTAATCAACATATGTTGACCATTCTGCATATTTAATATTTACCTTAATTATTCCTGTTTCTTCAAGAGCTTCTTTAAGAACCTGTGCAACATCTGCTTCTGTTGTACCATAATGTGTTGGTGAATACCATAAGTCTATTGTCAATGGTTTATCAAACCAATAACCAGCCTGCTGTAATAATCTCTTGGCTGCATTTAAATTTCTTTTTGGGAATATATCTTTATGACTCCACATTCCCATTGGAACCATTGAATATAATGGCTGTGCAAGTCCTACAAATACATCATCTACTAATCTTTCTCTATCAACAGCATACATTATAGCTTTTCTTACCAATGGATTATCAAATGGTTTTTGTTTTGTATTTAAAACAAGATATCTAATCTGTGGACTGCTACCTTTTAATACTGTGATATTTGGATTTGCTTCAAGATCACTAATATCCCTTGGATCAAGATGTCTAAATGCAATATCAATCTGTCCTGTTTCAAGAGCCAATCTTAATGTTGCTGCACTTTCATAGAATGTAATTATGATTTTATCTGTTTTTGGTGCTGGACCGTAATATTTGTCATTCTTTTCAAGAACAATTCTTACATCTCTAATCCATTCTGTTATCTTATATGGACCTGATGCTGATGGTGCTCCTTCATAGAATGAATTTTCTGGATACAATTTTGGATTTACCGGCCATGCTACTGTATATCCTAAAACTGATACAAATGCTGAGAATGGGTATTTTAATTTAATCTGGAATGTATAGTCATCAACAACCTTTGTGCTGTCAACTATATCTGTTAATAAGAATGCAGGATCACCATTTAATTTCATTGCCCTATCAATTGAGTATTTCATAACCTTTGCATCAATTGGTGTTCCATCTTCGAATTTTGCATCTTTTCTTAAATGGAATGTATAAGTAAGACTATCACTTGAAACTTCCCATTTTTCTGCAAGTGATGGAATAAGGTTTGAAGTATTCACTTCATAATCAACAAGACCTACCAATACATTTTGAAGAATGTTGCTTGAAAAATAATCATAACATTTTGCCGGATCAAGTGTTCTAATCTTATCAGTAGTTCCTACTACCACAACACTTTTAGCAAAAGTAAATACAACAAATAACGTAATCAAAACAAATAACAATACTTTCTTCATACTATCCCTCCCTTTAAAATATGATGAATTTAATCTTAAATAAAACAAATAGACATTTTTTGATAATATTATTATAACATAAAATAAAGAATATTTACAAGTTTTTATAAAAAAAATTTGCCCGCTTTTTAAAAAGCGGGCAAATTAAGTTTTTTACTGATTTGATATATCTATTTTTATATTTGTGATATCTTCACCGGATACGATTATTTTTTCTGTTGCATCTGGAGTGTATTCACTAAGGTCTTTAGTTACATCAATATTTGAATATACTTCTATTGTATAGTTACCGTCTTCATATTTCCCAAGACAGAATACACCATTATCATCTGTTAATGTTGCTCTTAAAATTGTGGAATCATCACTAATTGTTACAACAGCCATAGAAACTGGATCTGTTCCATTAACAACTTCTCCTTTTATTAAATAATGATTGTCTGCTAAACCTCTTCTATATGTTGGTTTTAATACAGGGGATAATAAAATTTCTGGAGAAGTTAAATTTCCTTGCACATGTAATGATCTTACAACATCAAAATCAAGAACTAATTCTCCACCTTCTCCAATTTCAATGTCAACATTTTGAATTTTTATCTCGTTGAGTTTTAATTCAACAGGGTATTCCTGATCATTAATTGTTACTGTCGCATCTTTTACTGTCAATGTTATCTGAGAAAGCACTGCGCTTGCCGGTAATTCTATTGAAAATAATGATGTTTCAGTGCCTGCTAATGATAAAATGTCATATGCCTTATTAATTTCAACTGGTGTTCCATCATAACTTGTTCCATTTATTGAATATTTATAACCAAAACTTTCAATATAAACGTCTAATTTATCAATGGTGTTTAAAGGCATATCTGTTAATAATACTTTTACTGTAGATGTTTCTTCTGTTTTTAATTCTTCCTGTGTATTTACACATCCCACCAACGCAAAACTTAATATAAGCAATGCCACTAAAAGATATGATACTTTTCTCATATCAATCCCTCCTTCTGAATAAAATTCTTTTCAATTCTACTATACACCTCAAACCTTAAAAAAACCTTAGAATTTATCTGGAGGGATATCTTAACCCAAAGAAAGTTATTATTGAATTTGCAAATAAAACAATGAAAGATATTGTAAATACCATATCATATGAATATTGAGAAGCTATATACCCAGCTGCAACAGGTGTAAAGATTTTTGAAAATAATTGAATTCCATTAAAAAGACCTTCATATCTACCAAAATTAACAGGTGCATATTCCTGTTTTAACGGTTCTTTCGACGAAATCCATAATACAAAACCTATACCCAATAACACATGTGAGAAATAAAATGGTATCCATCCTTTTACCAGTAACATAGCATAAAACAATGACATTATAAATGTTCCAATTACAATGGCATCTTCATTTTTTAATTTTATATATTTTTTCCACAAAACAGATGTCAATACTGTGAGAGAAAATGCAACCTCATAAGTTAACATAACCTTTGCATCAGCATTTAGTATATCTTTGATATAATATGATATGATTAAGTAACTTCCAAAACCGAAATTTGCAAAAAAGATTATCTGGTTTAAAAGGACTGTTATATATTTTTTTATATTGGGTTTATGAATTTCCATATGTTCTTCGTGTAAATCACTTCCGCTTTTTACAAAAGGAAGATATTTAACCATTAAAACAGCATATAATATATTTAACGCCGAAACAGATAAAAAGACATTTCTATAAAAATTAAGAGATGTTTTATCGTAATCCATAAAGAATATTATTGGAACAAATAATAAAACCTTTACAAATTCTGATATAAGAGGCAATAGAAAATAGAATTTTTCTCTTTTATTTGGTGGAACAATAGCCCTTTCATACATGCTAACAAGAGGCCAGAATATATCTATACTTCCAATAACTATTTGTGCAATTAAATATATATAAGAATTAAATGCAAAAGCGAGAATTATATTACCAATTGCAAATAGTAGTCTTCCAGCTGCAAGACCATAATTAGGAGATTTTTTTTCAAAAAAATGTCCAAGAGCAAAGGTGAGTATTGCCTGTATTCCATATACTACAGAGAATACTATACTTGCTTCATATACGTTCAGGCCTATTTTGCTCGCATACATTGGCGAAAGCAATATTGTTATAAATGAAAATGCTGGTATTGAGTTTATTATGAGATATTTTCTTAAATTTGAATCCACAGGTATCACCTCATAAAAATTAGTTTTCCGAATTATTATATATTAAAAATTATTAAAAATCAAGGATTTTTTTATTATTTTCCTGGAAATAATAATATGTATGTTCGTCCTTTTGTGGTGTTGATTGAGAAAAATAAAAACAATGAAGACCAAAAATTTCTTATTAAGAAAACATTCATAAAAAGGTTCATTCAGGCGGTGAAATTTCTTATTCCTCACTCCAATATTGCTTGCCGCCGCCGCTCAGACATCACCTCCTGTGCTGCTTCGCTAAAAATCACATCCATGTGATTTTTACGGCTCACGCAATATCTCCGTTCGGGAAATTTCAAGCCTTCATTCACCTTTTTATTCATGTTTTCTTTCGAGTATATAAATGAAAGTAGAAAAATAATATGAACGAAGACTAAGAATTTCCCGAAATGGAGATTATAGGACAGTTGGAAAAAATAAAAGCGAGTGAAGGATCGCAGAGTGCCTGATTGTATAAAAGAAAGTAGAAAAATAATATGAACGAAGACTAAGAATTTCCCGAAGCGGAATGCAGAAAATTCGGGTTGGAAAAACAGGAGGTTTTGGAAAGCGAAGCACTTCATGGACGAAGTGTCTGAGCGTGCCCGAATTTTCAAATGGAGCGAGGATTAGAAATTCTTGCTGTCTGAGAGAATATTATTTTTCTACTTTCAAAGATAAATTTTGAGGATCAGCAACCAAGTCGTAAAAATGAAGATTTGTTTTAATTTCGCTATGGAGGGAATTATATGAATATAGATAGAAGATTAAAAAATTCTTATGAGAAACTGGCAAATCATTATGAGAAGGATGTAGATACTAAAAGTTTTAATGCTTATTATGAAAGACCTGCTATGACCAGATTAATTGGTAATGTGAATGGGTTGAAGATTCTCGATGCCGGTTGCGGTGCAGGTTATTATATGGAATTAATGATAAATAAAGGTGCAAAAGAGGTTGTTGGGATTGATTTTTCAGAAAATATGGTTGCTGCTGCGAAAAGAAGGATTAAAGATAACGGAAAAGTATTTCTTCATAATTTAAACGAAGATTTACCTTTTGAAGATAGTTATTTTGATTTAATAATCTCATCGCTTACTCTACATTATGTAAAGGATTTAAATAAGGTTTTCATGGAATTATCAAGGGTTTTGAAAAAAGATGGACATATTGTTATTTCTATACATCATCCTATGATGACTTACCTTTATTTTCAAATAGAAAATTATTTTGAAGAAGTTTTGCTGGAAGATAGGATTAATGGTATTCCTGTATTTTTTTATCATAGACCGCTTGAAATGATTATAAATGCTTTTGCTAAAAATAATTTATTTATTGAAAGAATTATTGAACCAAAACCCATAAAAAAATTCATGGAACAGGATGAAAAGAATTATAAAAAACTTATGAAAAAACCACAATTTATCCTTATTAAAGGAATAAAAAAATAGCCAGCTAAATTGCTGGCTTAATTTGTTTCGTACTGTAATCTATAAAGGTCATAATATATGCCTCTTTTTTCCATTAAATCATTATGTGTTCCTTCTTCAACTACTCTTCCTTTATGGACAACAAGTATTCTATTGGCTGTTTTTATTGTGGATAATCTATGCGCAATGGATAATATTGTAACTTTTCCTATGAGATTTTCCATGGCTTTTTGTATTAAATATTCCGTTTCAACGTCTATATTAGCTGTTGCTTCGTCTAAGATAATTATTTTTGATTTGAATATTACTGCTCTTGCAAGTGCTATTAATTGTCTTTCACCTGCTGATAATGTGCTACCTCTTTCAAGTATTTTTGTATAGTATTTATCCGGAAATTTTTCTATCATTTCATGAGCATGTACCTGTTTCGCTGCATTTATTACTTCTTCCTCACTAATACTTTCATCGAACATTCGTATGTTATCAAGTATTGTTCCTGTAAATAAAAATACATCCTGTGGAACAACAGCTATTTGCCTTCTTAATGCCTTTATATCGTAATCTTCAAGTTTTGTATTTCCTATGAATATATCTCCCATTTGCGGTCTGTATAGGCCATTTATTAATTTTATAATTGTTGTTTTTCCTGAACCTGTTTCACCAACTATTGCTATATTTTCATGTTCTTCAATTTCAAATGAAACATTTTTGAGTATATAATTGTCCTTTTCATATGCAAATGAGACATTGTGAAATTTTATACTGGCTTTATCAATCTCTTTTTTTAAACCTTTGCCATAATCCTCTTCTTCAAGTTCATTTAATTTGAATATTTTTTCTGCTGATGCAAATGCATTTTGCATAATATCGTATTTTTCTGCAATATCAAATAAAGGTCTAAAGAACATATCTATATATGAGGTAAATGCCACAAGAACACCAAATGAAACGAGATTTTGTTTAAATAATCCTGCACCAAACCAGAATAATAAAGATATGGTTATATAATACATAACGTTCATAAATGGTCTGAATAATCCGTTTAATATTATTTGCTGCATTCTTGCCTTATATAGTTTATGGCTTAAATCATAAAATTCCTTTCTTTTTCTTTCTTCCTGATTAAAGGCCTTGGTTACTGCTGCACCAGAAATATTTTCTGCAAGGAATGAGTTTGTAGCTGAAATCCTCGTTCTTGCTTTTACATATATCTTTTTATCCAGAACACCAAAAATCCATGTAACCAAAATTATAGCTGGAAACATTATGGTTACATATAAAGATAATCTAACATTCATTTTAAACATTACTATTATTACACCAATTATTATTGCAACGTCTTTTGTTAAACTGGTAAGAACGTCTGTGAAAAATTGCGATAGATTTTGAGTATCGTTTACAGTTCTAGTTGTTATTTTTCCTGTTGGATTTTTTGTAAAGAAGTCAAGAGGAACATGTAGCATATGTATATAGAGTTTTTCCCTGATATCATATATTACCTTTTGCCCCAGCAAATTGGAAAATATTACCTGCCCGTAATTAAAAAGGAATTGAAAAAAGAAAAGGGTTATTATTATTATAGAATATTTGGAAATTTCACTTAATGCACCTGTTTTAACGTTTTTTACAAATTCATCTTTAACGGGTATCTTTTCATTTGTTTTATCGTTTATCATGTAATATGAATCATTTTCATGTTTTAAAACATATTCACCGTTTGGTGTGCTTTTAAATGTATCATCGACTTTTTCAAATTTATATGCAGCATTTATAACATTATCAATTACATATCTCATTATTGTTGGTATGGTTAAATCAACTACTGTAGAGGCAACAAGAAAGATTAACGCAGCTATAAGTATTGCATAATATTTTCTTATATATTGCCATAAATCTTTGAATATTTTTCTATTTGAATAACTTCTTTGCTGTTCTTCTTTTAATATATCTGTATGAGCTGTTCGCATATTATTCCTCCTCTAACTTTTCTTCAATGAGCTGTTTCATATACATACCATAATATACGCCTTCAAGTGCCATTAATTCCTGATGAGTTCCTGATTCAATTATTTCACCATCATCAAATACAAATATTTTATCTGCGTTTCGAACAGCTTTTAGTCTATGGGATATAACTATCATTGTTTTGTTAATTACATTATTTCTTAAATTGTTTATTATTGCTTCTTCTGTTTCTGTATCAACAGCAGAAAGACAATCGTCCAGAATTATAAAGGAGGCATCTTTAGCCAATGCTCTTGCAATACTTACCCTTTGTTTCTGACCGCCGGATAATGTTACTCCTCTTTCGCCAACAAGCGTTTTATATTTTTCAGGTAATTCAAGTATATCTTCATGAACATTAGCTATTTTTGCAAATTCCGGCGCTTTTTCTACCTGTTCAGGATGGGCAAAACTTATATTATCTTCTATTGGCATTGAAAATAAAAATGATTCCTGAGGAACATATGCGATATTATCTCTTATTACCTTAGAATGTAATTTGTTAATGTCTATACCATCAATAAATATTTTCCCGTCTTCCACAGGATAGAATTTTAAAAGCAGTTTAGCTATTGTGGATTTTCCAGAACCTATCTTTCCAACAAAAGCTACCATTTCTCCCGGTTCTATATTCATATTTATATTTTTTAAGACTATTTTATCTGTTCCTGGATATTTAAAGTTTAAATTCTTTATTTCAATTTTCCCTTTAAATTTATAATTTTCATCTATTTTTTCTGGTTCAGGAACATTTGATTTTGATTTCATTATTTCCATTAATCGCTGGTAGGAAGCTTTACCTCTTTGTAATACATTTACTACCCATCCTATTGCCATCATAGGCCATACTAACATACCAATATATGAGTAAAACATTATTAACTGTCCAAATGTAATTTCTTCATTTATTACCATTTTCCCACCAAGATATATGGCAATTACACCAGACATTGAAGCTAAAAATTGAATTAACGGAAACATTAATCCCCATGTTTTTATTAAGCTCATCTGGGCATCATAGTATTTTTGAGATCTGTCATTAAATCTTTTTAACATTGTTTTTTCAAGAGAAAATACCTTTACAACATGAATACCTGCATAACTTTCTTCTGTATGGTCTGATAAATCAGAAATTGTTTTTTGTAAATGTTTAAATAATTTTCTTATTGTTTTTCCAAAGAATAGTGTAATTAAACCTATTATTGGCAATGGCAATAATGAATATATTGTAAGCTTTAAATTGACAAAGTTTATCATTGCATATATGGTTATAGAAGACATAAATAATGTGTCTATCATCATTACTATTGACGGCCCCATTGCCATTCTTACAGAATTTAAATCTTCTGTAAATCTGGTCATTAAATCTCCTGTTCTCCATTTGTCATAAAAGTCATATGACTGGTCCAATATATGACCAAACATTTTGTTTGCTGTTTTGAATTCAAATAATCTTGAAGTTCCAAATATAAAAAATCTCCATATAAATCTTCCTATCATTATTGAAACAGCAAGTGTAAGCATTGAAATAATATAGGTTTTAATGACATTCATATTTTCAATATTTTTCAGGTTGTCAATTATTCCACCTATTTTTTTAGGAATAAATATTTGAAAATAATCAATCATCAATAAAAAAATTATCCCTATTAAATAACGCCACCAATTTTTTTTCACAAATTCTTTGATTATAATATTCACCCCCTATTGTTTGTCTTACAAACAATTCTAACATTTTTAAGGAAAAAAATCAATATATAAAGAACTATTAAATGAAAATGATTAAGGAGGAGTCTATAATGCTGGAGGTAATTAATAATAAGGTTCTGGTGTTCTGGTTTGAAAATATGGCAAGTAATGTTACAGCTGTAGAATTAAATGAAGAGGTAATTTTAATCGATTCTTCACTTTATCCTGAAAAGTTAGAAAAAATTATAGAGTTAGTTGAATTGAGAACTAAAAAGAAGGTAAAAAAGGTATTTTTAACCCATTATCATCCTGATCATTCATTTGGAGCAATTTTTTATGGAAAATTAGAAATAATCCTATCAGAAAAGACTATGATAAAACTTTTTGATTATGACAATGAAATTCTTGAAAAAATTTCAAAGGAATCTGAATACGATTTTTCTGATTTACAGAAAAAACTTGCTAAATGCAAATTTAATATTTTCAGAAATGATACTTTAAATACCTCTTCAAAATCTGTAATTAGTGGTATTTCATTGGGAGGTCATACTGCAGATTCCACTATTTATAAGATTTATCCGGATAATATTCTTATTGCGGGGGATTTAATTGTTTCAGGAACCCATTCTGAACTTGATGATGGCAATATTGATAACTGGATAAAGATTTTAAATGAATTTAAATCACAGGATATAAATAAAATAATTCCCGGTCATGGAAAACCGGGAGGAAAAGAACTTATTGATTTTCAACTTGATTATCTTAATACATTTAAATCAGGTAATGTTGAAGAATTATTGAAAAAATTCAAAAAACTTAAATATCCTGAATTACTCAACAGAGAATGATAATAATTTTTCTTTTATGAAATCTGTATTCATAGGTGAGAAGTTGAAATATACTTCCACCTTTTTTTTATTATTTGAATTATAAAATTCCATCTTTTCAGCATAATATGTGTTATAAATTTTTTTCATATATATTTTTAACTGTGTATAATCAACACGCATTAATCTGAGAAGATTTTTTGTTTTAGGATAAAAATAATATATATTATAATTATCTGTCTCTATTTTTTTTATTATAAATTTTTCAGGTGTATAAGAAACAGAAAGCACTTTTATAAAATTAATAAATACTTTCAGGTTTTGTTTTATATTATCATAACTATCAGCCGGTTTACCGTTTAATTCTGTATAAAATTTATCTTTATGATAATCATAATAATAGCCTATTCCGGATAGTATTTCCGGTTCATGAATTTCAAAATAATAATATTTATAATTATCCACATATAAATCAAGAAAAATTGAGGTAGGTGTTGCATCTACCTCAAATTTCATTTTTATTGTAACTTTAAATTGCTGCAATTTTGAATATTCTGAAAATTCATCGTATATATTATCAGAAAACGATATTATAGAAATTATTATTATCAGAATTAAAAAGATGCTTTTTCTCATCATTTTAACGCTCTCAACCTTTCTTCTAAAGATACTATTTCTGTGATTCTAACACCAAAGTTTTCATCTATAACAACAACCTCTCCACGTGCAATTAATCTGCCATTTACATATATATCTACAGGTTCACCGGCTAATTTATCCAATTGAATCATTGATCCCTGATGGAAATTAAGAATATCTCTCAATGAATATTTCCTTCGACCAAGTTCAACAGATACATTTAATGGTACATCAAATAATAATTGTAATTTTTCATAGTCTATCTCTTCTGTTGGTTCAACTGTTTTTCCTGAAATATTCCCAAATGTTTTTGGTTGTACATTAACCTGTTGTTCCGGCGGGATATATCCCATTGGTTGTTGCATCGGCATTTGTTGTGGATATTGAGGATACATCATTGGCTGTTGCATTGGCATTTGTTGTTGTGGATATTGAGGATACATTGGTTGTTGCATCGGCATTTGTTGTTGTGGCATCATTGGTTGTTGCATTGGCATCTGTTGTTGCGGCATTGGTTGCTGCATCGGCATCTGTTGCTGCATTGGCATTTGTTGTTGCATTGGTTGTTGAGCTGGCATTTGAGCCGGAGCTCCTGCAGCCTGTTGTGCCTGTGCATTTTCTTCAAGATCAACCTGTTGTGCTGCAAGAACTTTTTCTTTTATATCATGTGCTATATCTATTGGAACAAATTGCCACATTTCCCCATCTTTCATTCCCTGAATCTTTAATATAAATTTAACAGCTATTATTGTATCTGCTGTTCCCTCAAAATCAGGTGGAAAGGTTAAATTGGGATCATCAAAATCCAGAACCTCTACCTGAGGTGGCGTTATATCAACTTTCGTTTGCAAAAAATCCGAAAGCGATGTAGCCGCTGCACCCATCATCTGGTTTATTGCTTCTGCTAATGCGCTTATTGATATTTCATCAAATGTTTCCGGTACATTTTCACCTGTACCACCCATCATTAAGTCTGCAATAATGGAGGAGATTTCAGCAGGGAATAAAAAGAAATTTGTACCCCGTAATCCATCTTTATAGTTTATGGATATCATTAAATATTTTCCACTAAATTGATTTTTTAATTCAGACTTTAATAATTTAAGCGGTGTTGGACTTGATATATCAACCTTTCTTTTTAATAAGGTTGATAATGTTGTTGCTCCAGCACCCATTGCAATATTTCCAACTTCTCCAACAAGGTCTAATAACACATCATCAACCTGTGCATTTTCACTTGAAGTAGTTGGTCCACTTGCTGATGCTGAAGCTGAACTTCCAGAATCAGCTGTATTTCCAGAACTATTTTCTTCCTGAGTTAATCCCTGTAAGAGCGCGTCTAACTCCTCTTGAGATAAAAATTCATCAGACATTTGTTACACCTCCATTATTGCAAACTCTCCAGATATCTTTCCACAAGCACTTTTTCAAGCAATTCAGGATCTTCTTTTTCTATTTTTATAGCATAATGTCCTTTATGTGTTCCAGGAGTTCCCTTGAATACAGGTGTATCCTGAATGGTTACATCAATTGGTTCATCATTAAATGAATCAAGTCTTATAACATCACCTATGTCTATATTTAAAAATTCACCCAACTGAAGCGTTGTTTTTCCCAATACAGCTTTAACATCTGCTTTAGCCATTAACACGGAATTTTTTAATTTTTCCATTTGTTTTGGTGATGTTTTTATATCTGGAGACCATAATCTTGTGGTCAATTTTTCATTTATTGGTTCTAATAACGAAGAAGGCCAACATACATTTATAAATCCCTGTATATCTCTGAAATTTATTGATAATGTAATTAACACTGTCATTTCGTTTGGAGCCGCAATTTGAACAAATTGCGGATTAAACTCTGTTTTTTCCAGAATAGTGTCAAATGGCACTATTGTGGCCCATGCCTTACTTAATGCTTTTATTAAAGATAATCCCTCTTTTCTTAAAATTGCAAGCTCTAATTCAGTAGGTGTTCTTAATGTTTCGAGAGGAATTCCAGGTCCTCCCAATAATTTATCGACTAAAACATAACCAATATCAAGCCCCATCTGAAATACTGCACTTCCTGGCAATATATCTGTTGAGAATACAGATATAAATGTTGGACTTGTTAGAGATTGCTGAAATTCACTAAATGTAATCTGGTCTACACTGGCAAAGGTAACATTTACATATGATCTTGCTCTTGAAGATAAATATGTTGAAACATCCCTTGCATAGTTTTCATGTATTAATTGCAATGTCCTTAGCTGTTCCTTGGAAAATTTCATTGGCCTTCGGAAGTTATACTCCCGAATATTGGCCATTATATCTTCTTCTTCATTTACATTTGAGACAGCTAAAGAACCCGCCTCCATCGCCTGCAATAACGCATCTATTTCCTCTTGTGACAACGTTTCATTTTCTGGAGGCATACTTTCACCACCTTTTTAATAAACTAATAGGCTGAAGTTATAACAACTATATCAATAATAACCTGTATCACTCCATATTTCTCTTTTTCTCCAACAAATCCTGTAATTTCATTTACAGCATTTTTTATCTGATTCTTTAAAATCTCTCTTCCTTCAACCGTAGTTAAATCTTCACGTGTTTTGGTAATAAAGATAAGGCCTATCGCTTCTAAAATTTCAACATTGTATTGGGCTACTGCCTCTCTACATTCATCACTTCCAACCTTTAATTGAAGTGCATTTACTATTGCTATTTCATTTCCACCTTTTAACATAAATTGTCTTTGATTACCAGGCCTTATTATTTCAGCTAATCCAACCTGTACAGCCTTTTCTTCAACTCCCTGAGCCTGCTGTTGTGCCTGTTGTTGTGCCTGCTGAGCAATATTCTTACCAAGCATATTTATTAAAACAAAAGCACCACCAACAGATAAAGCCACTGAAACAACTATTGCAATAATTAAAAGCAATATTATATTGGGACCTTTTTTACCACCCTGTTGCTCTTCTTCCTGGATTTCTTCTTCAGGCACTTAAATCACCTCTCTTATCTCAAGCGCTGTCTTAAAATCAATAAATCAATTCTTC
>NZ_LBFA01000019.1:0-95366 GCF_013363265.1 Marinitoga sp. 1138 | reverse complement strand
TTCACCATTTTATTTAGCAAGAAAAAAACTCATCACTGAGCTTTTTAAGAAACCAAAGAACTTTAAGGAGTTTGTTTTTAATTATTTTAAGCTCAGTGATGAGGAAATGAAAATCTTTGATGTGTTTTTAAGAAATTGCGTTCGATACGATATTAAATGGCCCATTACTCCTTATCCAAAAGGTAAGGTTCGTGATTTTGCTCTTAAATATGGTTTAGGTTATAAGCGTGTTGCTCTTGGTTATTACTCTTTTGAAGATGATGAAAGAGTTTTACTTGATGATATTATTGAGAGGTTTTTATAATTGATTTTTCTACTAAACTTCTATATTAAAGAAAGCCCTTGCTATAAGACCTATTACAAAGGATAATGCCATTACTCCAAAGCTAATAAAGAGCATTTCAAAGAAATAATGTTTAAATGTTTTTTCCTGAACCACAGAAACAAAGAATGAAAAGAATACAATTACTATAACTGCATTAATCATTGTAAATATTAATGAAATCATTGGATTTGAGAAGATAAAATAAGGAGCAACAAGCAAAATTACAGTAAATATATATGCAATTCCCGTATAAATAGAAGCCTTTAAAGGATTCTTGGAATTTTTATCCGCTCGTTGAGATAAATACTCTGATGCCGCCATTGAAAATGAGGCTGCAATTCCAGTAATTAATCCTGATAATGCAACAAGTCTTGAATTTTGAAATGCAAAGGTTAAACCTGCTAATGTACCTGTTAATTCAACAAGTGCATCATTTAACCCCAAAACCATTGAACTTACATACTGTATTTTTTCTTCATCAATAAGACCTAATAATTTCTTTTCATGAACATTTTCATCAAGGATAATTTCTTTGAATTCAGGAATAACATCTTTTGCTTCTTCATAGACTTTTTGAGCATTTTCTTCTCCTTTTTCCATTGCATTTAAGGCAAAGGTTAGTCCAAAGATGTAGGATAATAAAACATACCAGAATACTAAAAATGAATTAGGAGATACTTCAGTTTCTGTATATTTTTTTAAGATGTTATAATGCTTATACTCATCTTTTGCTATGTTTTCTAAGATTTTAGCGTTTTTTCCTTTAATTCTTTTGGAAAGGTGTTTATAAACATGGTGTTCTGTAATTTCATTTTTCTGAAATGCCATTAATTTTTTCTTTAGCTCATTATCAATCATACTCTCACCTCAAATTTGTATTTAATATAATTTTTCAAGTTTAATTATATCATAAAACTGGAAATATATCCAAATTTGTCAGATTTTAAATGATATATTGTGAAAAATAAAAGCTTTTTCAGGCAACTTGAGTGCTAATCTTCGAAAAATCTCTTTGAAAGTAGAAAAATAATATTCTCTCAGACGGCAAGAATTTCTGATCCTTGCTCTATAAAAAACACTCCTAAAAAGGTTTCTTCAGGCGGTGAAATTTCTTATAATTGTGAAAAATAAAAACTCTTTCAGACAACTCGAACGCTGATCCTCAAAAACTGCTCATATTCGCGGGGTCGCTTAGATTCTGCATCCCTGCAGAAGCTGCGCTCAAAAAAACATCCTGTTTTTTTGACCCTCTCCATTCGCAGTTTTTTCGGGCGTTCTTCGAGTCTTCATTCGTTTTTATTTTTCACAATACTTTTGCTGTTCCGGCTCACGCAATATTTCCGTTAGGGAAATTTCAAGACTTCATTCACTTTTTTACTCGTGTTTTTTATTCTTAAACTTAACTTTTATTTTTCCAACATAAAGAAACTTCCAATGAAGATGGTATAATTTACACTGAAAACAATTGTTTATGGAGTTGATAGTATGGATTTTGTAATTTCAGGTGATTCTCATGGGCCGGTGATGATTGGCACTTTAACTGGATTTCCAGCAGGATTAAAGATAAATATTGAAAAGATAAATGAAGATTTAAAAAGACGCCAGGAAGGATATGGCCGTGGAAAACGTATGAAAATAGAAAATGATAAAGTTGAAATTGTCTCAGGAATATGGAAAAGCATCACCACAGGTGCTCCAATTTCAGTATTAATTGAGAACAAAGGTAAAAATACAGAAAAAGAAGTTAGAAGCATTCCTCGCCCTGGTCATGGTGATTATAGCGCATATATGAAATATAAATTACCTGATTTAAATATATATCCTGAAAGGAATAGCGCTCGTTGGACCGTTGTTCTTACAGCTCTTGGAAATATTGCAAAGCAATTTCTCAATCTTTTAAATATTGAAATAAAAGGATATGTTGAAAGTATAGGGAAGATAAAATTAAAAAACGGTATTTTAACAGAGGAAGCAAAAGAGTATATTGATAATGCTAAAACAAATGGCGATACGCTCGGAGGAAGCGTAAAAATCATTGTAAAAAATATAAACCCTGGAATTGGTGGATACTCAAGCATATTTGAAAGATTGGATTCACAACTTGGACAAATTATAATGACAATCCCTTCTGTTAAAGGATTGATAATAGGCAATAATGACTTTTCACTTTCAGGAAGAGAATATCATGATGAATTTTATTATGAAAAAGAAAAAAATAAAATCAAGAGAAAATCAAACAATGCCGGTGGAATTGAAGCAGGTTTTACCAATGGTGAGAATATTGAGATTACTGTTTTTCTCAAACCAATCCCTACACTTGCAAAACCGTTAAATTCCATAAATCTTGCAACAGGAGAAAATACAAAATCTCCATATATTCGATCAGATGTAACTGTTATTCCAGCGAGTGTGGTTATTCTTGAAAATGCTGTAGCATTAGTTATTGCAAAAAGTATTATTAATCAATTTGGAAATGATAATGTTGAGGAAATAGCAAGGAGGTATAATAGTGCCAATTTATCTAATTGGAATGATGGGTTCTGGCAAGACCACACTTGGTAATAAATTAAGCAAGATTCTCAATATGTCCTTTATAGACCTTGACAAAGAAATTGAAAAGATTGAAAACACCACCATTAATAACCTTTTTTCAAAAAAAGGAGAAGAATATTTTCGAAATTTAGAATCAAAGGTTTTAAAAAATACAGAAGGGAAAAATGCAATTGTAGCAACGGGTGGTGGTATTGTTTTAAAAAAAGAAAATAGATTATTCTTAAAAAATCATAAAACTATTTTTTTATATGTTCCTGTTGAGGATTTAATCAAAAGAATTAATCCTGACAATCGTCCATTGTTAAAAGATGGAAAAGATAGATTGTATAAAATATGGGATATGAGAAAAGCTTTATACAATGAATTTAAAAAGATAGATTTAAGCAATTTAAATATTCAGGAAAGCCTGGCAAAGATTTTATATGAGATAATAGATGAAAAAGAAGAAATACTGGAAAATGATTTTCAGGAAGTTATTATAAAATACAAAGGATTAATGGATTTAAAGAATAAAAAATACGTATTTGCAAGTAAAAACGTTTATAGAATATACAGGGAATTTTTCAATAAACCATTTTTGCTTAAAGAAGGAGAAGAAAAAAAGGATTATAAAAATCTGGAATATATATATCAATATCTCATTGAAAATGAAATTTCACGAAAAGATGAAATTTATGGTGTTGGTGGCGGAAGCGTTACAGATTTAACGGGATTTATTGGTTCTACATTTAAAAGAGGGCTTGATTTTTATTTTTATCCAACCACATTATTATCCCAAATAGATGCATCAATAGGCGGAAAAACGGGAATAAACTTTTCAAAAATTAAGAATGTAATTGGAACATTTTCCATTCCTGAAAAGGTTATTATAGATCCTATTACCATTATTTCACAGGATGAAAAAAATTATCTCAGTGGAATTATTGAAGGATTTAAAATAGCGATAATAGACGGAAATACTTCATTGTTCACTGAAAATATAGAAAAAATAAAAAATAGAAATCTCAATATTCTGGAAAAGATTATTAAATACGCTGCAATTACTAAACTAAAAATAGTTTCAAAAGACCCTTATGATAATAATATAAGACGATTATTAAATCTCGGTCATACTTTCGGGCATGGATTCGAGAGTATTACAGGAATTACTCACGGATTATCCGTGGGATGGGGAATAAAAAAAGAAATAGAACTTTTTGAGGATAAAATCAAAGAAAAAGATAAAAAGATTATTCTGAATTTCCTTAAAAAAATATTACCTGAAGAAATATTCAAAAAAGATATACCAACTGAAAAACTTAAAAATTATATTATTCAGGATAAAAAGATTAATAATAATAGCATTATTGATTTTCCAATAATTAAATCTATAGGAAATGTGGAACTTGAAAAAATAAAAATAACTGATATAATAAAATGAAGCCATATATTGGCTTCATTTTATTATGGACACATAATTATATTTCTCCACCATATACAATCTGCGCATGAAGGAGTATTTCCCCAACAATCTAGATCGGTATTTTCTATAAAATGGCAACCATCCTTTAAATCGCAATCTGTACAAGAAGGGAATAATGCATTTTTTACCTTATATCTAAACCATGAATAATCCTTAGATGTCCATATTTCATATAATGATTTTTTCTCTACATTACCAAAGGAATATGCTCTTATTTCTTTCTTCTGACCATAAACATATTCTATTCCATCGTGTAAAAACCTATAGCATGGAACTACCTCTCCATCCCATCTAATTACAGTGGCATTATTTTCTATAAAATTACAATGACGTTCTGTTTTTAACCTAAAATTTGGTATTATAGCACTAACCTTTGCTGTAACTGCATCTGAAATCTGTTTTCTCAACATTAAATCCTTTTCTTTGCTATCTTCTCTATATAACTCAAGTCCAAGAAAATGCTCATATACAGGTATAATATTCGATATTACAACTTTACGTATTCCATATGGCAATAAAGTCTGAATAATTCCTGGAAAATCATTATGATTTTTTTCAGTTAAAACTGTTTCAATGGATAATGCCGGTTTCCCAGTATTTTTTTGTTTTTTGTAATTATCTATTTTTTCAAGAAGCTTTCTTACATACTTAAAACTCGGATGTCCTACGTCTCCTGTTTCAACAGAAATTACCATTTCATCAATTTTAAGATCTATAAGTTTTAAAATCTGAAGATCATTTAAAAAATATCCATTTGTGGTTACTGTAAGCATATACCCTTCTTCTTTTACCCTTTTAACCATTTCAAAGAAATGCGGATTCATGGAACATTCTCCAATACCACCAAAAACTATGTGCTCAACTTCTGGAAACTCTTTCAGGTCTTCCATTACTTTATTAAACGTTTTTTTAGTCATAAATCCTTCTGGATCTGTAAAGGTATTTTTAAAACACATTGGACAATCGAGATTACACCTTGAGGATAATTCCAGATAAACCTTCTTTATATCCGGTTCCGGTTTTAAAATCAACTGAGCGCTTTTCATTTCAAAAATATACTCTTTCTTTTTCATCATGTCATCTCCAATCTTAACTCTCTATGTTGTGAGAAAAATATCTGATAAAGAAAATAGTATAAATAATGTGAGCGAAAACTTGAAAATTCCCAAGGAAAAACAATGATGATTGAAAAAAATAAAAGTGAATGAATACTCGCAGAGCACCCGAAAAAAACTGCGAATGAAGAGGGACAAAAAAACAGGATGTTTTTTTTGAGCGAAGCTTCCCCAGGGATGGGGAATCTGAGCGCCCCCACGTATATGAGCAGTTTTTGAGGATTAGTGCTCAAGTCGTATGAATGAACTTTTATTTTTTTCAATCTACAACAAAAAGGACGAACACGGACGTGAGTCTGCAACGGCCGGCGGGAACGAGAATTTTTGAGGATAAGATTTTTCTACGGTTTGGCGAACATTATTCGTACTATTTTCTTCATTAGTTATTTTTGTTTTTCTCACTCCATTAAAATCTATAAAATTCACACTCTTCATCTTTATATAATCCTTCTTTCCCAAGAGGAATTCTCACAACACCATCCGCCATTCTAAACGGCGATGCCAATCCTGATTCTCCAAGAATAGGATGTGCAATAAAACCTTTTTCCGTATATTCCAATTGCACAAATACAAACCTTTCTCTTCCCTGTGCTGCAGGAACATTAGTGCTAATTCTTACAATAGAATCTGGTTTTGGAAGATAATCTATATTCCCGGCAACCTTTCTTATTATTGGAAATAAAAATAAATATGAACTCACAACAAAGGATGTTGGATTTCCCGGTAATCCGAGAATTACCTTATTTTCTGTTTTGCCAAATATTACCGGTTTACCTGGCTTCACCTGAACGCCATTATATAACACTTCACCAAAATGTTCTATTGTTGATAAAGCATAATCCCTTGCTCCTAAAGAACTTCCACCTGATATTATCACTATATCACCGTTTTCCAATCCCCATTCTACACCTTTTTTAAACTCATCAGGATTATCTTTCACCAACGGATGCCTTTTTACATTATATCCATAACTTTTTAGCCATGCCATTAATGCATAAGAATTACCATCTCTTATTTGTGTTAACTTCCTATCCTTTTCAGGTTCTACCACTTCATCTCCTGTTGGAATAATACATATTATAGGTTTTTGATAAACCTTTACTTTTGTGATTCCCAAACTCATTAAATTATGAATATGTCCAATGTTTATTCTTTCACCTTTTTTTAAGACTATAGAGTCTTTTTTTACATCTTCATCTTTTTTTATTATATTTTCACCTGGTGCTACAGATTTATATATTTCAACACGTTTACCTATTTGACTGGTATTTTCTATCATTACACATGCATCAGCACCTTCTGGGAGCATTCCTCCTGTTGGAATTTTTACACATTCTCCAGGATTAATAGGTTTCCCGTCATATTCTTTTCCCATAAATACTTCTCCAACTATTTTTAATAATGCTGGATTTCCATCGGAGGCTCCAAATGTATCTGCAGCTTTTACAGCATAACCATCTATAGTAGCCTTATCAAATCCTGGAATGTTTTCCGGTGCATATATATCCTCTGCAACTGCAAATCCGAAACTTTCTGATACATGTTTTTCAATTACAGATGTTGTTATATTAAGTTTATCAATAAAATTTTCATATATTTCTGTTCTTGGAACAAATTTCTGAAATCTTTTTTTCATCCTTTCACTCCTCGTTGCCACATTCTACCGGTGAGTCATTTATTTTTTCCACAGCATGTGGAATTGCTGGCAATAATACTGCAAGGTTTTCCCTTACGGCCCTTGGACTTCCCGGCAAATTTATAATTAATGTTTTATTTGCTATTCCAACTACAGCCCTTGAAAGCATTCCATGAGGCGTGTGTTTTAATGCTTCTATTATCATTGCCATTTCCATTCCATATATCCTTCTTTCTATTACTTCAAGTGTTGCTTCCGGGGTTACATCCCTTGTTGTTAATCCAGTACCTCCAGTTGTTAAAATGAGGTCAATATCTTCTTTTACCAGGTTTCTTAATTCTTCTGCAATTAATTCCTTTTCATCTGGCAATATTTTATATCCTGCCTTTTCTGCATTTATGCTATCCATTAATTTCTCTATTTCTTTTCCGCTTAAATCCTCTCTTTCTCCCTTAGAACCTTTATCGCTTAATGTCAGGATAAAATACTTCATCTCTTTTCCTCCCTTATATAATGACCGCTTTTTCCACCAGATTTTTCCATTAAATATACTTCTGATATTTCCATTCCTTTATCCATTGCCTTACACATATCATATATTGTCAAAGCACTTATGGAAGCCGCTGTTAATGCCTCCATTTCAATTCCCGTTTGTGATTCTGTCTTTGCCAAAGAGAATATTTCTATTGAATTGTTTTTTTTATCTATTTTAAATTCAACGTCTATCTTTGAAATAAATATATTATGGCACATTGGAATTAATTCTGAAGTTTTTTTAGCCCCCATAATCCCTGCTACTTTTGCTGTTGTTAAAACATTACCTTTAGTTATCTTTCCGCTTATAATTGCTTCCAGCGTCTCTTTTTTCATGGTTATTTTCGCATGCGCTTTTGCTATTCTTAAAGTGCTTTTTTTCTGGCTTACATCAACCATTTGTACATTTCCATTTTCATCAATATGCGATAAATTCAATTTATTATCCCCCCATCTTATGCATAGGTGTCTTTTTTCTTAGTTCTGTTAAAAAATGTTGTTTTGGTTTTTTAGAAATTGCAAATTCAATTCTTTCCTTTAATTTTTCTTCATCGTTAATTACATCCTTTATTGGAACATGATAATCAAAGGCTAAACATGGATATATATTTCCATCTGAAGAAATTCTAATTTTATTACATGTAGAGCAGAAGTTATGTGTTATTGCTGAAATAAATCCAACATATGAGTTTAATTCTTTTATTCTATAGTAATTTGATGGACCATATCCAAATTTTTTTTGAATTTTTTCCAGAGTATACTTTTCCTGTATTTTTGCTTTTACTTCATCTTCTTTTACAAACTCATCTTCATTATATTCGGTTCCTATAGGCATAAGTTCTATAAATCTTATAGGTATTTTCAATTTTGCTGAGAACTCTATTAAATCATGTATTTCATCAAAATTTTCCTTTTGCACTACTGTATTTAACTTTACAGGAACGCCTATTTCTAAAGTTTTGTATAATCCTTCTAATGTATTTTTCAACATATTTCTTCGTGTAATCTTTAAAAAGTTTTTTTCATTTAATGAATCCAAACTGAGATTTACAGAATCCAATCCATATTTTTTCAAATCTTCAACTATATTTGAAAGCATAGCTCCATTGGTTGTAATACTAAAACCAGAATAATATTTATTTATAACCTTTGCAATTTCTATAATATCCGTCCTGATGGTAGGTTCACCACCGGTAATTCTTATCTTTTCAATTTTCATATCTTTTAATGTTTTTACCAACTTCTCTATTTCCTCTAAAGACAATAACGCATTTTCTGGAAGAAATTCTGTATTTTCTCCCATACAATATATACATCTAAAATTACATCTATCGGTTATTGAAAGTCTTACATATTTTATTTTTCTGTTAAATTTATCTACATACATTAATATTACCTCGTTTCAGAATATTTCCAGAGATTTTGTATAACCCTTATTACTACAAATATAATCATTGACATTATAAAAATTAAAGCTGTAAGCGCAAGAGATTGTTTTAATCCATATCCCTGAAATCTATCATAGGTTAAAACAGATAATGTCATTGGATAATATGCCAGAATTGCTACAGCACCAAATTCAGATATACCTCTTGCCCACATTAATAATGCTCCAGTTATAATTTCATGTTTTACCATTGGAATTGAAATAAGAAAAAATACCTTTGATGGCGTTGCTCCAAGGGAACGTGCCACTTTTTCATATCTAATATCCAGTTTTCTAAAACCTTCTTTTACAGAATTAACAAATATACTAAAACTCAAAAATCCCATAGCGGCAACTACACCCCAGAATGTTTGAACAAAGGATATTCCAAAATTATCTGCAATTTTACCAATAGTTGAAGCTCTTCCAAGCGTCATTAATAATGCAATACCTGCTGCAGTATGCGGAATTGTTTGTGGTATATCTACAATAGCTTCAAGAATTGATTTAAATGGAAAATTATATCTGGTTATTGCATATGCAAAAGGAATTCCAAATATTATTGCTATAAACGTTGCAGTAAATCCAGCAAGAAATGTTGTTTCAACAGCATCTAAGAATTCCGGGCTTTTTGATATTTCAATTAATAAATTAAAATCAACATTTAAAAAAACAACTATAAATGGAAGGGTTACTGCCAGAACAAATATTATGCTAATAAATATTATTATGTGCTTGAACATTTAAACACCTCTTCTTTAATTCTCCATCTTTTATAATATATACAGGACTATTATTTATAATTTCTTTTTCATCATGAGTTACATGTATGGTGGTTAAATTATATTCCTGATTTAATTCATGCAATAATTTAAGAATTTCATTTTTTGTGTGTGCATCTACAGCTGAAAGAGGTTCATCCAACAATAATAACGAAGGTTTTATAGCAAGTGCTCTTGCTAAAGCTACTCTCTGCTTTTCGCCTCCAGAAAGCTTTTGAACTTTTCTATTGAGTAATTTTATTATCCCCAGCTTTTCACAGAGATAATTTATAAAATCTTTATCGTAATTATTTCTCATTCTTGTTCCAAATTCTATATTTTTTCTTACATTTAAATGAGGAAAAAGATGATAGTTTTGATACATAAACCCTATGTTGCGTTTTTCAGGTGGAATATTTATTACATTTTTTCCCTCAAAATATATCCTTCCTTCATCTGGACTTAAAAAACCTGCAAGTATTTCAAGAAATACAGTTTTTCCTGATCCTGTAGGACCAAGTATATATACATATTCTCCTGACTTTATATTCATCTCTTTTACTGTTAATTTAAATGCATCAATAGCTATTTCCAGATTTTCTATTTGTATCTTCAATCTCAATAACCCCACAATTCCTTAAATTCTTCTGGAAGATTTTTAGGTCTGTCTACATTTGCAAATAATTCCATTCCCATATTTTTAAATATTTCCTTTCCCTTTTCAGAATACATAAATTTAACAAATTCAATTGCAAGATTTCTATGTGGTGCATTCTTTAATAATGTAAAACCATAATTAATAGGTTTTCCATATATTTTTATCTTCTTTCCTGATTTTCCTGGCACTTCTACAAATGCTGTTTTATAATTTTCTTCATACTTCAAAGATGAAAGATCTATTTCTTCAGGCAATTCTATATACTTTAAATTATGCTGAAATGCTTCTGATTTATATAAAAATGCATAATCCATTTCATTTGCTTCAAGATATGCTATTAAATCTATAGATTTTTTTAACACCATACGATTTTTTGTTTTAAGAAATTTATCGTATATTCCTGGAAGATTGTAATATTTTTCCGCTAATTGCATTGTCATTAATGTTCTATAACCACATGGATCAAGATCAGGATTGGAGTGACCAAATTTAACTCCATTTTTAAATAGTATTTCATACCAGTTTTTTTCATTTATTTCTTTACTATATTTCGATTTATCGTTATACGCTATAATCATGCTGTTTGAAGAGAAAACAACGTTATAATCAGCATATTTATCAAAAAAGAATTTTGGTATTATTGTATAATCTGCCACAAATGCCAGATCTGCTCTTTGACCTAATTCTGTAATTTTTCTTGCAACAACAAGACTACCTGATCCCATTAGCTTCACCTTTACTCCAGGATTTTCCTTTTCAAATTCTCTGGCAACTGCATTTAATACATTGGTCAAAGAACCTGCATGAAAAATTACCAATTCTTCTGCCATCATAATAGATACGGTAAAAAGAATAACGAATAAAAATAACACTTTTTTCATCCATAATCCCCCTTTACTTTTTTATTTATTTATTAAAAACTCTACTTTATCTCCTATTTTTACTTTTCCCCCTTTTATTACTTTAAGAAATATTCCTTCTTCAGGTGTTATACATTTTCCCGTTAATTTCAAAACAAGATTATCTTCATGGCATTCTTTTCCTATTTGCGTTATTTCAAGCAATGCATCATTAATTTTAACCTGTGTTCCAACAGGAAATTTAAATATTTCAAGGTCTTTGACAACAATATTTGCAGCAAAATCTCCATATTTTAATTTTTTTCTTATTTCAGGATCAACTTTTTCAATACTAACTGTTGATAACATTGAAACCTGCCTATGCCATTTTCCTGCATGTGCATCACCTTTAATCCCCCAGTTCTCTATTAATTCACACTCTTTAACTTCTTCTTTTGGAACTCCTTTTTGCGATGAAACGTTTAATGATATTATCACACTTTTCATATACGCCCCCCTTTCTTTACAAATTATATCATATTTTTGCCATAAGTTTACGTTATCAATAACACGAATAAAAGATTAACTTAATTGAAAAAATAAAAAACTCGAGCTATCTTAAGCCCGAGTTTTTTATTAATATCTAACTTATTAGCTTTTCAGGATTTATCACCATAAATGTTTCCATATTATATGAAAAAATTTTATCCACAAAAAAATACTCTTTAAACTCTTCCCCGGCATCCTTTAATATATTTTTATCTATAGTTATTACATCTATTATATTATTAGTAAATATAGAATACATTTTATCTTCTATAGAAAATACAATATTAAAAGTTTTATCTGTATACTCCTGAGATTGCTGATTGAGAAGTATGCTCATATCTATTAACGTAATTGGAATATCTTCATAAATAATAGTTCCCTTAATATATTCTGGCATATTTTCTACATTTTTTACTTCTAAATATGGAAGTATATATTTAACATAATCTGTTTTTAATGCATATTGCATATCTTTAATCTTAAATATAATAAAGCTATCCATTTTATCTTTTAACAGAATTTTCTTTTTTAAATCTTTAAACGGATTGGTTTTCATCATTACTTTCACTTCCAATATTTTCCTTTTTTTCTATTTCTTCTAATTTTTGAAAAATCTCCTCAAGATTCTTTGTAGCTTTTTTGGTTACAAATGCCTTTTTCAACTCTTTAAAGTTTCTTTCTATCATTTCAAAATTCGATACAATATCGTTCATAATATTCTTATTCTTTCCTATTACTACTTTTAAAAGATTTAAAACGTTTTTAATTTGGGCAGCAGAAAGATTATGTTCTTTTATTGAAGTTTCTATTTCTTCGAAATTACCGGATATTTTTCTTAATTCAGAAATATTATTATCAATATTATCAAATAACTCATTAAGGTTTTCTTTATAGTCGCTGAGATTCTCATTAATATGATTTACATGAGAAACGGTTTTATTATTAAACTCTTTCAATGTATATGACATATCTCGCATATCTGCTGCAATAACAGCAAAGGTTAATGAAGATTTTTCTTTTGATGCTTCTAATGCTGCATTCAAAGACAAAATCTCTGTTCTATACGACAAATCACTAACCTTTTCAGATATATCTATAAGTTTTTTGGATAAATCAGAAAAATATGATATCTTCGATTTTGATTTCAGTAATATATGGCGTAATTCTTCTAATTCATCATCATAATTATTTAATTTGGATTTATAGCTTTCAGAAATCTTTTGTGAATCGGAAATGGATTTTGATATTGCTTCAAAGGTTTTTGAAAGCTTTTCTACTGTTTCCTCTTCTTCACCTATTCTCTTTAATTCTTCATTTATTAATAATCTATTTTGTGCAAGAAATTTTTCTAATGCATTTACTTTACGAGAAAATGATTCAAAATTTTCTTTCAAATTTACTATGGTAAGTTGCAAATTATCTGTAAAATCTATAAACATTGGTTCTTTAACTATAATATTAGTTGAATTAAAATTTAATTCGTTTAATTTCTTTAATTCCGATTTTAATACATCTATTGATTTATTAAAACGTTTTTTCAATACTATATGATTAGCTAAAATTTCAAACAATATCAACAGTAGAGTAAATATTCCTCCATATATATAATATTTTGTAAATTTTGGGGAAATCATATCTTTTTTTACATAATATCCTATATTCCAATCAAGAAACGAAATCTTACTTAGAAACAAATAATAATTTTCCTTGTTCTTTTTTACTTCCATATAACCTTCTTCATTTTTTAAATCCCTTATAATATTATCTCTAAAATTTTTCGCAAATGTTCCAGAGTCAATATCTCCTTCATTTTTTATACTAAAATAATTTCCCAATTTATCTATAAAAAATATCTCTCCATAATCCTTGAATTTATATTTTTGAATTTTTGAAAATAAATCCTTTAAATTTAAAGCACCACCAAAAAGATATTTTTTACCATTCTTTTCTACAGAAGTTGCAAGGATAATTGCAACATTACCGGAAATTTTTGAAATATATAAATCACTTAAAGAATTTTTTTTATCTGTATTAAATATATCTCTGAAATATCTATATCTTGAAATATTAGTAAAGATATTTGAACTTGAAATACTTTCTCCTTCGCTATTTGCCACAAAAAATTCTTCAAATTCCGGAAACTCTTTAAGAGTATCTTTTAAACCTTTTAATGTTTCAATAGTATTGGTAGAACTTATAGTTATTTGTGAAGACGCAGTTTTGAGTTTTAGCATTTCATTTTCAAAATACATGGATATAAAATCTCCTGTCTGGGAGATTTCGTTCATAATGCTTTCTGAAAGCGGAGTATATACTTTTGATTCAAGATCATATTTTAAATAAAATATTGTAGCAAATACAGCAATTATTATAATTATCATTGAAAAAGTATTTAATAAAACCTTCATTGATATGCGAGACACTTTCGCCACCCCTATCCTAATATTATATTATCAATTAAACGCGCTTTACCAACAAATGCAGCAACAGCTACGAGAACTCTTTTTTCAATTTTCTCAACTGGTTCAAGATTATATTCATCAACAATTTCAATATAATCAACTTTTACAAGCGGATTTTCATCAAAAACCTTTTTCATTTCTTCTTTAATCTTTGTAGCATCTCTTTCACCATTTTCAAATAATTCTTTTGCTTTTAATAATGATTTATACAATGCTAATGCCTGAACTCTTTCTTCGCCTTTTAAATAAATATTTCTTGAACTCATAGCCAATCCATCTTCTTCACGAATAATAGGCATTTCAACCATTTTTACATCCATATTTAAATCATCAACCATTTTTCTTAATACTCTAAATTGTTGTGCATCTTTTTGACCAAAATAAGCTCTTGTTGGTCTAACGATATTAAAAAGTTTTGAAACTATTGTTGTTACTCCTTTAAAATGCCCAGGACGTGACTTTCCACATAATACATTTGTAAGTTTTGTTTCTTCAACATATGTAGAATATCCGTCTGGATACATTTCCATTACATCAGGATGGAAAATATAATCAACATTAAATTCTTTTAATAACTCCATATCTCTATTTAAATCCCTTGGATATCTATCAAAATCTTCGTTTGGACCAAATTGTGTTGGATTTACAAAAATACTCACAACAACAATATCATTATCTTCTCTTGCCTGTTTTACAAGAGATAAATGTCCTTTATGAAGATACCCCATTGTTGGAACAAAACCTATAGTTTTGCCTTCCATAATAAGCGAATTTCTAATATCCTTCATTTCATTAATAGAATTTATTACTTTCATACTTTTTCCCCCTCTATTCAAATTCTTTTTCTAAAAGAATTTTACCATATAAAAAACATAAATCAAAATATAATAGGTTATAAATATTTTATATAGAAAACAGTTAAAAACTTGAAAAAATATTATATTTTGGTGTATAATTATCTTTGAGTGAAGATATATATATTAAAATACCGTATATCACAAATTTTAAAAGGGGGTTAAAGAGTCTATGAAAAAGACACATCTTCGTCATGGCTATGTGCTCATGATCTTATTAAGTATTTTATCATTGGTATTATTTGTTGGTTGTGGAGCTCAACAGCAATCTACTACCACAGCAATTACACCACCAGAAACATCTGTTGAATCAAATGCAAAAGTAGAAAGCAACACCTCAGAAGTTACATTAACCTTTAAAGTAGCTTTACCTTCAAACACACCTGCTGATGAAAAGGTTTATATTGTAGGTTCCTTTAATGATTGGAATCCCGGCGATGACGCTTATGTATTAAACAGAGATGGCAATACAGGAACTGTTACTATCACTGTTAATAAAGATACAGAGATTGAGTATAAATATACACGGGGAAATTGGGGAACAGTTGAAAAGGATAAAGACGGAAATGAAATAGCAAATAGAAAAGTTATTGCTGATTCTAACAAAATTGTTGAAGATACTGTTGAAAGCTGGGCAGATATTCCTGCTGAAATAAAAACTGCTGCTCAGCCTGGTGAAAAAGCCGTTGTAAAATTTGAGGTAACCCTGCCTCCAAACACTCCAGAAAATGATGTTATCTATATAGTTGGTAATTTTAATAATTGGGATCCTGGAAAGCTGGCAATGAAAAGAAATGGATTAAAAGCAACTTTTGAATTAGAAACAGAAGTTGGAAAAAGACTTGAATATAAATATACAAGAGGAAACTGGGATACTGTTGAAAAGGATGAAAATGGAGAGGAAATTCCAAATAGAGTTGTTATAGTAAAAGATATTGAACAGGAACAAAAGGATTCTGTTGCTTCCTGGAGAGATTTACCTCCTCAAGCTACAGCTTCTGATAATTCCAATACACCAGAAATTAATGAAGTAAATGAAAAAAGCGTAGAAGCATTTTTAAATTCAGTTCCAAAAGGAAATGAAGATAAGGAACCTTTAAAAGTAGTTATTATCTGGCATCATCATCAACCTGCCTATAAAATACCTGGCGAAAAGGATGCTGAAATGCCATGGGTTAGAGCTCATGCCGTAAACGATTATCCATATATGGCTGATCTTGTAGATAAATACCTTACCTCTGGAAGAGTAACCTTCAATATTACACCTGTATTATTAATGCAACTAATGGATTATGTAAAAAATGGCGGAGAAGATAAATATCTTAAATTATCATTAAAAGATAATCTTACAGATGAAGAAAAGGATTTTGTAAAGTGGCACTTTTTTGATATAAATCCTCAATTTGTAGATACACATCCAAGATATGTTGAATTAAGGGAAAAAAGAGATAAAAATGAAGAATTCAATTCTCAGGATTGGCTTGATTTAAAGGTAATGTGGAACTTATACTGGATAAACATAGAATATATAAATGCAGACAAAAGATTAAAAGCACTTATGGAAAAAGATAGGAACTATACCAAAGATGATCTTGATTACGTAATTTCAAAACATTATGAATTAATGAATAGTATAGTTGAAAAATACAAAAAATTATGGGAAGAAGGAAAAATTGAATTAACCACAACACCTTATTATCACCCAATTTTGCCATTATTAATAGATATGGGTTGGCCAGAAGACGCAAAAGCTCAAATAGAAAAAGGTTTAAGTTATTTCGAAGAAATTTTTGGAAAAAGACCTGAAGGTATGTGGCCTTCTGAACAGGCTGTAAGCACTCCACTTGTTCCAATGTTTGCAGATAATAATGTAAAATGGATAGTTACAGATAAACAAATACTTCAAAAAGCTGGAATAAATACAGGCGATCCACATCAATTATATAAACCATATAAAGTAACAGTAAACGGAAAAAGTGTAGTGGTATTCTTTAGAGACACTGACCTTTCAGACAGAATAGGTTTTAAATATTCTAATATGTCTAAAGAAGGAGCTGTAAAAGATTTTCTGAGTGCTTTACATAATATTCAAAAGATGAATGATGAAGGGAATATGGTTGTAACTGTAGCTCTTGATGGTGAAAACGCCTGGGAACATTATCCAAACAACGGTAATGATTTCAGAAAATTGTTCTATGAAGCATTATCAAATGATCCATATATAGAACTCGTTACACCTGAAGAATATATTGAAAATTACGGAGTAAATAATGAATTAAATCAGTTGCCAAAGGGCTCATGGGTTGGTGGAAGCTTAGATACATGGTACGGAGAAAAGGAAGAAAATGAAGCATGGGATAGATTGGCAAAAGCAAGAGAAGTTTTAATGAATAATAAAGATAATATATCTAAAGAAGATTTCAAAAAGGCATTAAATACATTATACGCTGCAGAAGGTAGTGACTGGTTCTGGTGGTATGGAAGCGATCAGGATGCTGGACCAAATGAGGTATTATTTGACATGCAATTTAAGAAACTTTTAATTCAAATATATAAACTTGCAGGAGTTCCTGAAGAAAAAATCCCTGGATATTTATATATAGCAAACAAACGCCCTTCAACAGCAAGTAAAGGTAATATTGGAAAAGTTGAAATTACTCTTGATGGCGAAATATCCGATAATGAAATGGAAAAATCCGCATATTACCTTGATGATGATTCTGGCGTAATGTATAAAGAAGGAGATTTAATTTCAGGAATTTATGTGGGAAGAGATAATGCTAATTTATATGTAGCTGTAGAATTGAAAAAATCCATTGAAGATTTAAAAGGTAAACCTTATAAATTAGAAATCTACACAGATAAACCAGGAGCACAAAAATTAAATACAAGGACTGCATATTCCGGAGTAGGAGAAAAAGTAACCGATCTCGGTTTCGCACTGGCAAAGAGATTCTCTTTCAATTTACAAAAATATCCTAAATTATCAGATTTATATTATTATAATGCAAGCGGAACAGAAAGATGGATGATTGGTGGAAAGAAAAAGGATCTAATCGCAGTAAAAGGAAACATTGTTGAATTTAAAATTCCTTACGATTTAATTGGTGTAAAAAGCGGTGATGAATTTAATCTTGCAGTTGTTATGGCATATACTGAAAAAGGCAATTCAAAAGATGTTGATTTCGCACCAAATAGTGGTCCTGTACATGTAATGATTCCAAAAGAAATTGGTGGAAAATTAGTAAAAGAATTTAAAGATCCTATAGGAGACGAAGATGGTCCTGGAGGATATACATATCCAAAAGACGGTGCTTTTGAACCATTTAAAGGATTATGGGATATTGAATGGGTAAAGGTTTATGATGCAGATGATTCAATTGTATTTAAATTCAAATTTGGTGAAATTACAAATCCATGGGGAGCTCCAAAAGGTTTTTCACATCAGCTTATAAATATTTATCTCGATACCAAAGATGGTGGAAAAGTTTCTACTTATAAAGAAGGTGCAAGGGTTCAATTTGATACTGCACATCCATGGGATTATTTCATAAAAATTGCCGGTTGGCCTTCATATGGACAATTGCTTGCTGATTCAAATGATCAGGAATTTCCAGAAGGTGTTCAGGTAGAATGTGATCCTGGAGAAAAAATTATTTCAGTTATAGTAATGAAAAAATATTTAAAAATGGATTCAAATAAAATATTTGCATACTTTATGGTTGGTTCTCAGGATGGATATGGTGCAGATCACTTCAGAGCAGTAACTCCTGAATCAGGACAATGGACACTTGGAGGATATCCATCAGATGCTGGTGATTTTGGACCATTTGTTCTTGATATTATCGTTCCAGAAGGTTATGATCAGCATAAAGTATTATCTTCATATGATGCTTCAAAAGAAAAATATGCAACATTAATACCTGTAGAAATAGATTTTTAATATTAAAATATTAAACAAATCAGCCCTCTCAAAAATGAGAGGGCTGATATTTATATAACTAAATATTAATGTCCTAATGCTCTTGGATCAAGTGCGTCTCTTATAGCATCACCAAAGAGGTTAAATGCAAGAACTGTTATAAAGATAAATAAACCTGGCAATAACAACCATGGATAATTAGTTAATGCTGTAATATTTTGTGCCTGAGCTAACATTAATCCCCAACTTGCAGAGGGTTCCCTGATACCCAAACCAAGGAAACTAAGACCTGCTTCACCAAGAATATAACCTGGTATGGATAATGTAGCTGAAACTATAACATATGTAGCAGTATTTGGCAATAAATGTTTCCAGATAATTCTACCTGATGGATATCCCAATGCTACAGCTGCCTGAATAAATTCTGTTTCTTTTAAACCAAGAGTCATACCTCTGATAACCCTTGTCATTCCTGGCCAACCTATAAATGAAAGTATTACTATAATAAGAATATACTTTATAGCTGGTGAAAGTTCTGATGGCAATATTGCACTCAATGAAACAAGCAAATAGAAACTTGGAATTGACATAAGTATTTCTGTAAATCTCATTAACACTTCATCAATCCATCCACCAAAGTAACCTGCAACACCACCAAGGAATAACCCTATAGTAAATGTAATAGCAATACCTAAAAGACCTATTGTTAATGAAACCCTACTTCCAAATACCAATCTACTAATCATATCTCTTCCAAATTTATCTGCACCCCAGAGATAAATAATTCCATCTTTTGTTGCATAATCTTCTGCAAAATATGGTAATTTACTTTTTTCAACTCCAAATAAATGAAGATCCATTGGAATTAAACCAAGCCATTTATATTCCCAACCATGTGTAAAGAATTTAATGTTAAATGTTTTTAATTTTACTTTTTCTAAGTTTTCTGGATAATATTCATAAAAATCTTCTTCTGTTTCAACTGAGATTGTATCAAGTAAAACATATTTTTTAAATTCTGTAATATCTTCTTTCTTTAAATTATATCTATCAAGATTTCTTTTTGTTTTTGGGTTTTCTTCAAAATAAAATACCTTACTGAGATTACTGTTTTCTTCACTTAAAAGAACCTTATCTCCTTTTAATAACGGAATTTGATCTGTAGAAATATATCCATTTTCATCTGCTTCAACAGTTTTTCCTGCAATTCCTAATTCTTCAAAGGTTACTAAAGGTTCTTCTTTTATTTGAGAATCAATTTTGTATTCTTTTCCATTTTTATCAACAGCATATGTTTCATATTTTAAAACGAAAAGATAATTTGTTACTGTTGATTCGAAATCTGGATTATATTCCTGAAGGCTTAATTCTGTTTCCTTTTCTGTATCAAAATTTAAATCATCATATGCAACAAATCTATCAAAATATGTTGCTGGATTATATGTACTCTGAAATGTAACTGGATCCTTTACCCTCTTATATAAATATACATGAGGTCCTGTAGATTTTCCTGTTACATCCTTCCAGAATACCTTCATTGGAGGAGCAAACTTATATTGTATATGCTGTACCCTATAATCCATTGGAGATAAGAAATCTGCAAACAATGCAAAAATATAGAATATAATCAAAATCCACATTGAAACCATACCAAATTTATGTCTTTTTAAAGCTCTCCATATTAACTGAGGGGTGGACAAAAATTGTTTCTCAAAAACGTCCTGATTTTCCTGATTGTTTTTTATTTCTTTATTTTCAGCCATTATCTTCCCTCCGTTATCCTAATCTTAATCTTACTCTTGGGTCAACAGCAGCGAGTAAGATATCAGCAATTAAGTTACCTATAACCAACAATACAGAAGCTAACATAATATCAGCCATAATAACAAACATATCCTGTTGCATGAGAGCTTCAATAATTAATTGCCCCATACCTGGCCATCCAAATACGTTTTCTGTTAAAACAGCTCCACCTAAAAGACCGGAAATTGCAAAACCCAATGATGTAACTATTGGATTTATAGCATTTCTCAAAGCATGTTTATAAATAACAACCTTTTCTGGCATACCTTTTGCTCTTGCAAATTCAACATAATCCTGTTTTAATTCATCAAGCAACTGACCTCTCATAACCCTCATTGTACCAGCTAAACCTGAAGTACCAAGAGTAATCATAGGTCCTAATACGTGCCATACATGGTCTAAAAATTTCTTCCATGCTGGGAATGTATCGTAATCTAATGAGATATATCCACCAACAGGGAATATCTTTCCACCTGTCTTTGCTGCAAAATAGAGGAACAATAATGCAAAGAAGAAGTTAGGTATAGATAATCCTATGAAACCTATAACCCCTATAATCTGGTCACCAATACTATACTGGTGTAACGCCGCATATATACCCAGCGGGATACCTATCCCCCAGGTAAAAATGAATGTAGTGATACTGAGTAATAATGTTGCTCCTGCTCTTCTCCAGATTAAATCCCAAACAGGAACCTGATAGGTAAATGAATCTCCCCATTCACCTTGAAGAATATTCTTCAACCATAATAGGTATTGTACAACAGGGGATTTATCAAGACCAAATTTTCTTTCAAGGTTCTTTACCTGTTCAGGGTTAACTGCCGGATTCATTCTATAAGAATCCAAAAAGTCACCTGGAGCAAGTGAAATAATCATAAAAGAAAAAATGGAAACTCCAAGAAGTACAGGAATGGCTAATATAAGCCTCCTTAAAATATACTTTAACATTAAAACTGACCTCCTTATGGAATGAATTTAAAAGGGAGTGGAGAAATCTCCACATTCCCCCACTCCCAATTGAAATTAAAAAGATAATAATAAATTAATTAAACATAAAATTATGTATTATTGATCTTTCCAGATGTTCCATGCTGACCATAATACACCAGCTGCTGGATTTGGTTCTGGATTGTAGATATGAACTGTGTTCTTGTATGCTACTAAGTAGTTCTGTGCAACTGTGTATACTAAAATCTGATGTTCTGCTACTAACATCTGGAATTCGTTGAATAAGTCTCTAAGTTCTTTTTCATCAACTGCTCCAACCTGAGCTCTCATAATTTCGTCAATTCTCTTTTCGTAATCTGGTACCCAGTAATCTGCTTTTAATTCTTCGTCAAACATATCTGGTTTTACTTCTGGTGAGTAGTTCCAGAAATGTAATCCACCATCTAATTTCCATACGTTCCATCCTGATGCTGGATCTACAGAACCTGTTAAACCAATAATAATTGCTTCCCAATCTCCTGTTGATACCAATTTACCAACAAGTGCATTGAATTGCATTGGTGCAAAGTTAACTTCAATTCCTAATTTCTTTAAGTTTTCTGCTAAGATGTTTCCAATTTCTTCACGAACGTTGTTACCTGCGTTTGTTGTTAATTCAAATTTAACTGGATTTCCATCTGCATCGTATAATTTTCCGCCTTTTAATACAAATCCGCCTTTTTTAAGTTCTCTCTTAGCTCTTGCTAATGAGTATCTGTATCCTAATTCTTCAACTTCTGGATTATAGTATCCTGATGATGGTGATACAGGACCGTATAATGCAGCACCTAATCCATTGTAAAGAACATCGATTAATGTTTGTTTATCAATTGCGTATGCAATAGCTTTTCTGAAGTGGTCATTTCTGAACCATTTTCTCTTAACTGGATCTTTTGCATTGAAGTTGAATGTTACAAAGTTTGAACCTAAGTTTGGTCCACCCTGTCTTACTATCCAACCTTTTTCGTCAGCCATTGCCCTGATTTCTGGGAATTCTTCTGCTGTTGGTGAATAGATATCTGTTTCTCCAGCTTCGAACTTAAGTCTTGCTGTGTTTAAGTCTTTAACAACAATATAAATGATTTTATCTAAATATGGTAATTGTACACCATTTTTATCTTTTCTATAGTAATATGGGTTCTTTTCTAATACAACTCTAACGCCTTCTTTGTATTCTTTTAATACAAATGGACCAGAACCTACAACTTTATCTATTTCTTTTAATGACCATGCTTCTGAGAATTTACCTGCTTTGTAATATGGTTCTAATACGTGTTTTGGTAAGATTTCTGCCCATCCTATTGATTGATGACCTCTTCTGAATTTTGAGTTGTAAATGAATTTTACTGTGTAGTCATCAACTTTTTTAATAGTTGGTAATTCATCATTAGCATCAAGGTATCCACCATTTCCGTTTGCTGTCATGTTTGGATCGAACCAAATTTTTTCAAATGACCAGATAACATCGTCAATTGTTAATGGTTCGCCATCTGACCATTTTAAACCTTTTCTCAATACGTAAGTATATACTGTTTTTCCGTCTGCTGTAACTTCAGCTGAAAATTCCTTTGCTAAACCTGGTAATTCTGGCAAACCTTTGTTTGAAGAATGTACCAATGTGTCTAATACCCATCCAATAATTTCTGTTGAAGATGTTTCCTGTGCCCATGCTGGGTTCATAGTTTTTGGACCTGATGTTGTACTTAAGAAAAGTGTTCCCCCTGGTTTTCCAGCAACATCTTCAATAGCCCAATCTACTTCATCTGCAAACACAGCTAATGCTGTAACAAGAACAAACAACAATACTAATAACTTCTTCATGCTACTCCCTCCCTTGATTTTCATGATTTTGCTTCATACTTATAACAACTTACAAAATGATTATTACCTACTTTATAATAAGGTGGATATTTCTTTGAACATGGTTCAAATGCATATTTACATCTTGGTGAGAAGAAACATCCGCTTGGTCTATTAATTGGAGATGGAACCTGTCCCTGTATAATAAATTGTTTTCTGTCTCTTCTCTTTTTAGGATCCGGTACAGGAGCTGCATTTAATAAAGCTTCTGTATATGGATGTTTATAATGGTCAAATATTTCATCAGAATCGCCATATTCAACCATTCTTCCAAGATACATAATACCAACATAATTTGAAATGAATCTTACAACACCTAAGTCGTGTGAAATGAAGAGATATCCAGCTTCTAATTCCTTCTGTAAATCTTTTAATAATTTGATTATCTGTGCCTGAACAGAAACGTCAAGAGCTGAAGTTGGCTCGTCAAGAATGATTAAATCTGGTTTTAAAATAGCTGCCCTTGCAACAGCAATTCTCTGTCTTTGTCCTCCAGAGAACTGATGTGGATATCTATCAACATGGTATTTTTTTAATCCAACGTTTACAAGTATTTCTCTAACTATATCATACGCTTCATTTTTGTTTTTTGCAATACCATGGAATAAAAGCGGTTCAGCAAGTATCTGTCCAACAGCCATTCTTGGGTTCAATGAGGATGTTGGATCCTGGAAAACAATCTGTACCTTTCTTCTAAAATGCATTCTTTTTTGCTTTAAATCTGAAAGCATGTAATTTATAAATCTTGCTTCACCATTTTTTATAATGTATTCAAAATACTTTCTTTTATAATCTGGAATTGATTTTAAGAATTCTGATTCTGATTTTTCCTTTATTCCTTCATGTAATACATCTATATAATGTTTTTGAAGATACTTTCTTGCTTCTGATCTTTTCATGAAGAAATAACTTGTATCTTCGTCATCAATAAAGATTTCACCATCTGTTTGATTATATAATCTTAAAATTGTTTTACCGATAGTGGTCTTACCACAACCAGATTCTCCAACAAGACCATATGTTTCATTTTTATCAAGAGTAAATGAAACATCATCAACTGCTTTTACATATCCTACAGTTTTTTCAACAATAAATCCGTGTTTTATAGGGAAATATTTTTTTAAATTATTAACTCTTAAAAGCATTATTTATCTCCTCCCATTTTTGCGTCCAATACAGGATTCCAACATCTTACAAAATGTCCTGGTTCAAGTTCGTTTAAATCTGGTTTTGCTTTTCTACATTTTTCCGTTGCCATTGGACATCTTGGCAAGAATGGACACAAATCTGGAGGATCGAGCATTATTGGCGGTTGCCCAGGAATTGGTTCCAATTCATCTTTTTTTGCGTCGTGTCTTGGAATACAATTAAGCAACATATTTGTATATGGATGTGTTGGCTTTTCAAAGATTGTATTTACATCGGCAACCTCCATCTGGTTACCACCATACATAACCATAACCTTATCTGCTATTTCAGCTACAACAGATAAGTCATGTGTAATATATATCATTGCTGTGTTAAATTCATTTTGAAGATCTTTCATTAACTCAAGTATTTGAGCCTGAATTGTAACATCAAGTGCTGTTGTAGGTTCATCTGCAATCAATAATTCGGGATTACATGATAAACCTATAGCAATAACGATTCTCTGTCTTTGCCCTCCAGAGAATTGAAATGGATAATCATCTATTCTTTTGTCTGCATTTGGAATTCCAACTTTTCTTAATAATTCTACAGCTCTTTTTCTTGCCTCTAATTCAGAAACATTCTGATGATACATAATAGTTTCGATCATTTGATCAGCAACAGTATACATCGGATTTAAGGATGTCATTGGATCCTGGAAGATCATAGCAATATGTCTTCCTCTAATGCGTGTAAATTGCTGTGGGGTAAGTTTGGTTAAATCAACATACTCTTTTTTACCGTCTTTACTGAATTCATCAGTTAAGAATAAAATTCTACCTTCTGGAATATAGCCTGGTTTTTTTATAAGTCCCATAATGGTCTTCATTGTAACACTTTTTCCTGAACCTGTTTCCCCAACAACTCCTAATGATTCGTTGGGATTTAAAGTAAAGGATACGCCGTTTACTGCTTTAACTGTTCCTTCAGCTATGTCGAAATATGTTTTTAAGTTTTCGACTATAAGAACTGGCTCTGACAACTCTATCACCTCATAATATATATTTTAAAATATTTTAATTATTTTTACACGCTAAATATATTATAATTATTTTAGTCTTTTATGTCAAGGAATTTTTTCAATTAATATATTTTTGGGGGTGTTTTTATGAGATTGGATAAATTTTTAAAGGTAAATAGAATTATCAAAAGAAGAACTGTAGCCAATGAATTGGCAAAGGCTGGTAAAATATTAAAAAATGAAAAAACATTAAAACCTTCGTACGAAGTAAAACCTGGTGACATAATCAGCATAATATTATACAACAAAAAAATAATTTTTAAAGTAACAGATAACTATAAAATCGAAATTATAAATGAAATTTTTAACGATAATAAAGATTAATAGTCTTTAATACCTTTCCATAACTTTTTTAATCTTTGAGCTATTTTCCCTTCAAAACCAATTTCTCTGGGATTAAAGAATTGTTTATTTTCCAATTTATCAGGAAGATACGTATCTTTTATAAAACCGCCAAAATCATGAGGATATTTATATTCTTTGCCATACCCTTTATTTTTCATAAATTTAGTTACTGGATTTCTCAATTTCAAAGGAATTTCAAATTTTTCATTTATTGCATTTTTAGCATTAAAATATGTCTTCATTACAGTATTGGATTTTGGCGCTGATGATAAATATAACGTTGCTTCTGTTAAAGGATATAAACATTCAGGATAGCCAATTTCTTTTGTAGCAATAAATGCTGAAACTGCTATATTTAATGCCATCGGATCCGCAAGTCCTATATCCTCACCTGCAAGAATCATTAATCTTCTTGCTATATATACAGGGTCCTCCCCATTTTCGAGCATATATGCAAGATAAAAAACCGCCGCATCAGGATCACTTCCACGAATGCTCTTTATAAAAGCTGAAATAGCATCATATTTATTTTCTTTTGAAAATCCCCTGTACGAAGAGTTTATTTTACTTAACGTTTCAGGGGTTATATTTTTTTCTCCTATGTCAATTAAAGCTTCTAATATATTTATCATTTGTCTTATATCATGACCAAATATCTCTTTAAGAATTTCTGGCAATTGTTCCGAATAGGTCATATTATATTTCTTCTTTATTTTTTCCAAAATATTTTTTATTTCTCCTGTATCTAACGGTTTTATTTCAAATAACAATACCCTCGAACGCAAAGCAGGATTTAAGGAAAAAGAAGGATTTTCTGTTGTAGAGCCTATTAAAACCACGTCTCCATTTTCCACATGCAATAATAATACATCCTGTTCTGCCTTATTTAAGCGATGAATTTCATCAACAAATAATACAATTTGTTTCTGGAAAAGGGGATTTTTTGTATTAATTATATTTTTTAATGTTTTTGCTCCTTCTAATGCTCCAGAAATTTTATGGATTTCGTATTTATTTTTATCCAGTTCATTTAAAAACGCAGAAACCACCGTGGTTTTCCCGCACCCCGGTGGTCCATATATAACAAACGACTTTAATTTATTTGTTTTTATCCATCTTTTTAAAATCTTTTTTAATTCATCATTTCCCTCTATCTCTTCCAGATTTTTTGGTCTTAATTCTTCGTATAAAGGCCTATTCACATTAAACCCCTTTCAAATTATTCAAGAACTAATGCAGCTATTCCAAACATATCCGGTCCAGAATGAACACCAATAGTGCTTGAAACTTTACCAACAAGAACTTCTATATTATTTTCCAAAGATTCAATCTTTTTTACAAAATCTTTTTGTAATTTTTCCAATTCTTTTGATGTTCCACTTATATAAACTGCCGCCATATGTTTTCTTCCATCTACAAATTTTAAAAATTCCTGATAAACTTTATCATATGAACGTTTTAATCCGCGAACCTTTGTAACAGTATAATATATTCCTTCATCACTATTGGAAATAATGGGTTTTATGTTTAACATTTCACCTATTTTGGCTGAAACCTTACCTATTCTTCCGCCTTTGGCAAGATATTTCAATGTTGGAATAACGAAGAATATCTTTGACTTAAATCTATACTCATCAGCCCACTTTGCAACTTCTTCAAATGATTTTCCTTCCTCAAATATCATTTGCGCCGCTCTATATGCAACCAAACCTCCACCAATAGAAATGTTTAATGTATCAATATTTACTATCTCCACATCTTCGTATTTTTGCATAATTTCATTTGAAACTAATCTAAATATATTAAACGTTCCACTCATACTCCCTGATAGATTAAATGTAATTATTCTTTTTTTACCGTTTCTTATTAATTCTTCAAATGTATTCCTTATAATATCAGGATTCGGAAGAGAAGTTTTCACATCCCCATTATCCATTCTTTCGTATAAAAATTCCTGAGAAAATTCACCTTCATTATATTCCTTACCATCGATGATAGTTCTTAAAGGAATGATTTTTATATCGTATTTCTCAACAATGTCTTTTGGAATACCGCAACCAGAATCAGCAACAATAGCTATTTTTTCTTTTTCACTCATTTTTAATTTCCTCCTTAAAATTACTGTATAAAAGTCGGCAATATCATTATAACATAAAAAACATATATTTTGGTGTATAATTATAATAAAAGAGTATTAAGGAGGATATAAGAATGTATGTCAAATTATGGATGAGGAATGATTTTAAAACATTAAATATTGATGATACCATTGATGATGCAATAAAACTTTTTTTCGAAAAAGATATTGATATAATACTTATTTTAAGAAAAAACGGGACTCTTTTTTCTTCAATTAGAAAGGAAGATATTGCTATTTTAAGAGAATATGATAGCGATGAATTTCTAATTAATGTTTTTGATCCTATTGAAGATTTTTTATATGAAGATGACTTAGTTGAAGACGTACTTCTTACAATGATGGAAACTAAATTCAAAGTTTTACCCGTTGTAGATTATGATATGAATCCTGTGGGATTATTTGGATTTGATGAGATAATCAGTGCAATGGTGAATATTACAGCATTAAATGAAGCTGGAACAAAAGTTATACTTACTCTCGACGATAAACCTGGACAATTAAAAAAAATAGTTGAAACTTTCAGCAATAATAATTTAAATATACTTTCCATGACTACATGTAAAATAAATAAAACCAGACGTATGATTTCTGTAAAACTATCTCTAAAGGATGTTAATGCTGTTTCTAATATACTTGATGATAATGATATAGAATATGATGGAATTTACGAAGAGGCTTAATATTTAAAGGAGGGAAAATATGAAATTCAGGATTATACTCGATGGTGGCTTGTTAACTATTACTGGAAGGGTACATGGAACATTTTCTTCTGTATTTTTACTCGAAGATGAAAATAGAAAGGTTTTAATAGACCCCGGCCATATCCATACAATCCAGGATATAGAAGAAAATTTAGATATTCCTCCAGAAGAAATTACTGATATAGTACTTACACATGTTCATCTTGATCATGCATATAATTCAATATTTTTCCCTAATGCAACAATAAGAATTCATGAAAATTATAAAGGAAAAAATTATCGAAACTTCGGTCCTTTAATTGGTCAGGCTTATCAACAAATGGTTGATTCCTGGGAAGGTCGCGTGGAAACTTTTAAAGGTGGCGAAAAACTTTTTAATGCCATTACCGTAATTTATACTCCTTACCACTCAAAAGAACATGTATCTTTATTTATAGAAAGTGAAAATTTCGGAAATCTCTTTTTGCCTGGAGATATATGTATGACAAAAATAGATTTTTATGATATTATGAGAAATTTGAGAACAGATAAAGTTGCAGAAATAGTAAAAGAATGGACGGAAAAGTCTGATTACGTAATATTCACTCATGATACACCATATAAGGTTAAATAATCTTTTTATTATTATATAAGGGGTGGGATATATGAATATTTCTTTTGTTTCATATGAGGTTGATCCTTTCGCGAAGGTTGGCGGACTTGCTGATGTTGCGGGAACATTGCCAAAATATATTAAGAAATATACAGACCAACTTAATATTATTATGCCATTTCATAAAGTTGCAGAAAAAAATATAAAAAGCAAAGGGTACCTTTTAGAAAAGGTTGCGGAAAATCTTTATCCTTTCAGTCATTCCTTTAAATATTCATTTTCTGTATTTAAATCCTTTCTTCCAGATACAGATATTCCTGTATATCTGATAAAAAATGAAGAATTATTTTCAACAGATGACGTATATGAATATCCTCATAAAGAACATCAAACAACGTATTTTTCTGACGCAGTAATTTCATTTATAAAAAATTATTTGCCAGAAACAAATCTACTTCATTTGAATGATTGGCAAACAGCGTTAATTCCTGTTTATTTAAAAACCAATTACCGCGATGATGATGTATTATCAAAAATAGCCACTGTTTTTACTATTCATAATTTAGGCTATCAGGGAATCTTTCCACCTGATATATTAAGTATTGCAGGTTTACCGGGCTATTTATACAATATCGATGCACTTGAATTTTTTGGTCAAATTAATTTTCTAAAGGGTGGAATACTTTTCAGCGATATAATTAATACAGTAAGTAAAACATATGCAGAAGAAATACAAACAGAAGAATACGGGTATAAATTAGATGGTGTATTAAAGGTTAGAAATAATGATTTGTACGGAATAATAAATGGTGTTGATTATGAAAAAATAAACCCTGAAACAGATAAAAATATTCCATATAATTTCAGTAAAGAAAATCTTGAAAATAAATACAAAAATAAATTATCACTTCAAAAGGAATTGGGATTACCAGAAAATAAAAATATTCCTGTAATAAGTTTTATAGGCCGTATAGTAGAACAAAAAGGCATAGATTTAATCGCCGACATACTCGATTATTTAACTCTTTTAGATGTTCAGGTAATAATTCTTGGAACAGGAGAAGAACGTTTTGAAAAACAATTAAAGGAATTTCAGAACAAATATAATAATAGATTGTCAATAAATATACGATTTGATATTAAATTAGCTCAATTAATATACGCTGGAAGCGATATGTTTTTAATGCCTTCAAGATATGAACCATGTGGCCTTGGACAGATGTACTCCATGAGATATGGTACAATACCCATTGTAAGATATACAGGTGGTCTGGCTGATACAGTAAAAGAATTTAATTGTGAAAAAAATATAGGCAACGGTTTTGGATTTTATAATTACCATTCTTCAGATTTATTGGTTGCAATTTTAAAAGCACTTAATATATATTATAGAAAACCTGAATGTTGGAAAAATGTTGTTTTAAACGCTATGAATAGTAACTTTTCATGGGATAAATCTGCTGAAGAATACATACATTTGTATAAAAGAGCTTTGGCTAAAAAAGTCTAGGGCAGGGAGGTTTTATGCCAGAATATAGAAAAGATCCTATAACAAACAGATGGGTGATAATATCTTCAGAACGTTCAAATCGCCCTATTCAAAAAATTGAAAGAAAAGAAATATCCGAAGAAATATTTTGCCCTTTTGATAAGGGAAATGAACATTTAACTCCACCAGAAATACTGGCATTTAAACCTGAAAATTCAAAACCCAATGATGAAAACTGGTGGATAAGAGTAGTTCCAAATAAATTCCCTGCTGTAATACCTGATATATCACCAAAATTCAAAAAAAATGGCATATATTATTCATTAGATGGATATGGTTATCATGAAGTAATAATTGAATCACAAAAACACCATCATAAAATATATAATATGTCCGAAAAAGAAGTTGAAGAAATTATATGGGCATATTTAATACGGTTCAACGAAATAAAAAAAGATAAAAAAATAAAATACATACAGATATTTAAAAATTATGGAAGCGATGCCGGAGCATCTTTAGAACATCCACATTCCCAATTAATTGCAACTCCTATAATTCCTATATACATAGAAGAAGAATTAAAAGGTGCAAAAAATTTTTACTCTTTAAAGAAAAAATGTATTTTTTGTTCTATAATTGAACAGGAAAAAATAGATAATATCAGAATAATCGAAGAAAACGAACACTTTATTGCATTTGAACCTTTTGCCCCACGATTTCCATATGAAACATGGATAATTCCCAAAGAACATTCATCTGATTTTGGAATTTTAAGAAAGTTCCCTGAAAAAGTTAAAAGCTTTGCTGAAATCTTGCAGCATACTGTTTATAATCTTTATTCTTTATTGGGAGACATTCCATATAATTATATGATACACACCTCTCCCTTTGATAATTTAAATAATAACTTTTATCACTGGCATCTTGAATTAATTCCACGCCTAACACATGCTGCAGGATTTGAATGGGGATCAGGTTTCTTTATAAACTCAATATCTCCTGAAGTTGCAGCAAAAAATCTAAAAAAACAGAGGAGGTAGATATCATGAAAAAACTTATATCTATTATATTGATCGGCATTTTAGCAACTTTATCCTTTGGGGAATTTTATGTTCAACCATATTTCAACACAGTATCTGAAAACGGACAGGATTATCTTTTATATTCTATTAATGGTGTTTTCGAAAATAATTCTTTTGGGCTTGGGTTGGGTCTTAATGCATATCAAAAAGAAATTGGTGGTTCATTATATTATGGAACTCCAAATATGGAAGAAACAGATAATATTTTATCAGGATTAACAATAAATTTATTAAAATTAAGAATTGGACCTTTATATTTCAGATATGGAATTTCATATCCTAAAACTGCAGGCTTGGGTATATTAATGTATAATTATACTAATAACTTCAAAAATGCTTTAGACTTAGGTTTTATAAGTGAAGATATAAAAGCAGAAGTTCATATGCCTTATTCATTGGATTCAATTATTCCTGTAAATTATAGTCAGAGCGGTTATTTATACTATGGAATATTAAAAACACATGTTGGCTTTATAAACCTTGAATTTTTTGGCGGTAAAACCATGGAAAAAGAAGATATAAAACCTTTAAGAGATGATGTCCTCGGTAGTGTAAGTGCATATCTCGGAGAAGGTATTTTAAAAATTGGTGGGGAAGCTGGTTATATCTCTTCTACAATTGACTCAACAACAGTTAATGGTTATGGCGCTGGTGCAGGAGGAATTTTAAATTTAGGTATAATAACATTAAAATCACTTCCTGTAGTTATACAGATGCCTTATTATAAATTGGGATTTGTAAATGTTGAATATGAAAATAACCTTGAAAATCCTGATACAGCTTACGACATTTTAAATTATGATACCATTAGATTTGGTGGAATTAATGAAATTGATATTCATCTTGGAAATATTATAAATGCAAATGGAAGATTACATTATGATTTAACAAAAACTTTTGAGGTTCAAAATCCTGAAATTACCGGCTCATTATATGCACAAATACCTTCTGAAGAATTTCCTCTAATTATTATTGGAAAATACTATAGACCTATGGAATCATTAGAAGATATTAATAATTGGTTAGATAAAAATACATCAGCCGAAATTTCTGTAGGTTATCCTGTATCAAACAATTTATTTATGTTATATACAAAATATTATGATTCATTTAATGACGAATTTAAAGATAAAATAGAATTTAGTGTAATAAATGAATTTTAATACTTTTATTTTACCGGGCAGAAAGCCCGGTAAAATCTTTTAATTTATAAAAAAATGGGGGGAAGAAAATGGAATTTGTTGAAAGAAAAAACACAAACTCTATTAAATGGGATTGGAAAGATTGGAAAACAGATTTATTCTTTGATAATGAAGTAATACCCATGTGGGTAGCGGACATGGATTTTAAAGCACCTGAAGAAGTAATAAAAGCTTTACAAAAAAGAATAGACCATGGCGTTTTTGGTTATACTTATGAACCAAAAAGTTTAAAAGAAAATATTATAAACTGGCTTGAATATAAACATTCCTGGAAAGTAAAAAAAGATTGGATTTTATCAGAACATGGCGTAATACCCTCTTTAAACTTTTCAATAATGTTATTCACCAAACCAAAAGATAATATATTAATTCAAACACCTGTATATCCACCTTTTATGAGTTCTGTAAAAAATAATAACAGAAATCTTTTAATAAATGAATTAGTATTGAAAAATAATAAATATGAAATAGACTTTGAAGATTTAGAAGAAAAACTTAAAAACTCAAAAATGTTTATTTTATGCAGTCCTCATAACCCCGTTGGTAGAGTATGGACAAAAGAAGAATTGGAAAAAATTGGAGAATTATGTATAAAACATGACGTATTAATAGTTTCCGATGAAATTCATGCTGATCTTGTATTTAAAAATTCAAAACATATACCAATTGCTTCACTTTCTGATGAAATTGCAGAAAGAACTATAACTTTAATGGCTCCAAGCAAAACATTTAATATTGCTGGTTTTCATTATTCTTTTGCAATTATAAAAAATGAAAAATTAAGAAACACATTTGAAGCATGGATTCAAAAAGCTGGTTTATATTTACAAAATATCTCAAGTCTCGTCGCAGCAGAAGCTGCATATAAACACGGAAAAGATTGGTTAAATGAAGTTATGGAATATATAGAAGAAAATTATAAATTTGTAAAGTCATACTTTGAAAAAAATATTCCACAGGTAAAAGTGATTGATTCTGATGGCACCTTCCTGGTTTGGCTGGATTTCAGAGAATTAAATATGAAACAGGATGATTTAAAAAGATTCCTGGAAAGAAAAGCGAAGGTAGGTTTTAATTCTGGCGATACCTTTGGTCCTGGTGGAGAAGGTTTTATGAGAATGAATATCGCAACATCCAGAGAAATTGTAGAAAGAGCCTGTAAGCAAATTGAATACGCCATTAATAAATTGAACTGAGGCCTCTAATGGCCTCAGTTTTACATATATAATAAATATCCTACATATATTAATCCAATTACCAGAGATATTAAAACTGGTATTATCTTCCATCGCATATATTCAATAAATCCAAACTTTCTTCCTAAATTCTTTTCAAGATAATTAACTGCAACCAGGTTTTGAACAGCTCCCAATGGGGTTAAACTGGTAGCAAAATTTGCTCCTATTGCAAAAGCCCACCATAACACAGGTGTAATACCCTGATTTACAAGTATTCTTATAACAGGTGCCAGAATTAATGCCGATGGTACATTATTTAAAATTGGAATTGTAATAACAGCTATTAAATAAAAAACACCTATAAGCAGTAATTGATTGGATTCAAGTGGAATAAACATATTCGCAATCTTTTCCGTAAATCCTATTTCTTCCAATGCATATGAAGTCATATACAAACCTGCAAAAAAGAATAGCATATCCCAATCTATATCCTTTGCAACATCTTCATATCCATTTGCAAATTTAAATACTAAAATAGAACCACCCAAAAGTGCTATAACAGCTAATTCTAAATGCAAAGTAGAATGCAAAATAAATAATATAATTACTATTATAAAATCTATTAATGAATAAATCATCATTTTTTTGTCAGTAATAGCTTTTCTTTCATCGATTTCATTTAATTTAGCTATATTTTTTAATGTTTTTTCGTCTACTCTCAAATGCTTTTTAAAATAAAACAATACTCCTATGAAAGCCAGAATAGATACAGGACCCATTTTTACAATAAAATCATTAAATGAATATCCACTAATTGAACCTATAACAAGGTTTAAAGGACTACCTATTAATGTTGCAGCTCCTCCAATATTATCCATTAAAATAGTTAGCATTATCAATGGTATAGGACTAATTTCAAGCATATCTGCTATTAAAAAAATCATAGGCGCCATAACAAGAATAGTAACTACATTATCTAAAAATGCTGATGTTAACGCTACTATTATCATCAACATTGTAATTGTTAAAAAGAATCGTTTTCCCCCAAGCTTTATAATCTTAATAGAAAAAAACTCAAAAAAACCAGACTTACTTAAAAAAGCTACTATCATCATCATACCTGTTAATAATCCCAATGTATCAATATCCACAACATGACTGAAGTTTTCTGCATCTAACCCTTCTACCAATCTTAATCCAGAAATCAATAAAGCCAGACTAAAAACTACCACAGGTTTGTTCTTTTTTCCAAAAATAATATACAGATACGCCAATCCAACTATTACCAGAACTAAAATACCGTTTATAGTCATTTTATCCCCCTTTCTTTAATAAAAGGCAAAAAACATTTATATCTTATTCCTCTAATATAATGAAAATCTTTCGAAAAGATTTAAATAAAAAGAAAAAAGTATTACAAATTAAAAATAGCCTCTTCTTTAATAGAAGAGGCTATTATACAAAGATTATTTTACAATTTCTATATTATATTTTTTTGTAAGTACATATGTATAATATCCAAGTACAACCTTGATAACATCAAAAACAATAAATGGTAAAACACCTATTTGAATTGCTTTAATTAAATTTATATCCAACCTCATCATTAATCCTATTACGCCTGATACATAAATTATTATCAAGGCTAAAATTCCTCTTAATATTCCTTCAAAAGGCAAAAATGCAACAACAGTAGCCAATAAGAATCCTATTATATATCCACCAGTTGGACCTAAGATTGTTGCTATCCCAGCATTAAATCCTGCAAATACAGGAAGCCCAAGCATACCAAGCATTACATAAATCAAAACAACCTTCCATGCATCTTTTTTTAAGAAATAAATAGAAAGTATAATTCCAAATACCTGCAGGGTAAACGGCACACCAAATGGCGTTGGAATTTTTATCCACGCAGTAACAATTAAAAATGCGGTAAATAATCCTAACAAAGAAAGTTTTTTACTCACCCCGAAAACCTCCTTTAATCTTTAATTAAATTAAAAGATTTTTTCCTTACTTTCTCTAACCTTATTCCATGCATAAAACGCCAATGCGCCAACAGTAATTAAAAATGGCATTGATTGCGTTACTTCATATGGAATATTTAAGAATTGCAAAGAGAATGAAAGAGCTTCTGAAAAACCAAACAATAATGAACCTAACGCTACACCATATGCAGAAGTTCCACCTAACGCCTGAGCAGCAAGGGCTATAAACCCTCTACCTGCTGTCATATCCCTTGCAAACCATGAAACATAACCCATGGATAAAAACACACCTGCTAAACTTGCTAATAAACCACTAATTACAAGGGCTGTATATTGTGTTTTAAATACAGAAATCCCAACAGAACGTGCAGCATCAGGTGATTCACCAACTGATCTAATCCTCAAACCAAGAGGTGTTTTATATAACATATACTGAACAAGGAATATCATTAATACCGCAACATACGTAAGTACATGATGCCCACTTAAAATATTTCCCAAAATAGGTATATCCTTTATTATAGGTATATCTATATTTGGTAAAACAAGCGATTTAACAGAAGCTGATGAACCCTTATCGCCTGTTAATAAATACAGTGCATACACAGTTCCACCACTTGCAAAAATATTTAAAGCAATTGCTGCCATTATTATATCTGTTTTTAATTTTAAAGAAAAATACGCAAGTATTGATGACATTACCCAACCTGTTATTAATGCACCTATTATAGATAACCATATATTCTGTGTAAATCCGCTGATTATTACTCCAACAAAAGCAGAAAATAGCATTGTACCTTCAAGAGCTATATTAGGCGTTCCTGCAAGCTCAGCTACTAATGCACCAAGAGCTGCCAATAATATCGGCGTTGTTACCCTGATTCCAGCTGATAAAAAATCCCACGATAATATAGAACTTAAAACTCCATTCATGCTGTTTCACCACCATTCGCAATGGCATTTTCTGATTTTTTTGCTTCTTTTTCTATAGCTTTTTGTCTCATTCCTGAAAGGAATGCTTCAGCAGTTACAAGTAAGATTATAGTTGCCTGTAAAATCGATACCATTTCCGGTGGTATATTTGTATATCTTCCCATTGTTTTTGCTCCTACCCTGATATAAGAAAGGAATAAAGCGGCTAGTGGTACATATAACGGGTTATTTCTTGCCAATGTGGCAATAATTATACCGTCCCATCCATATCCTGGAGAAAACAACCATAAAAATCTACCGTGATATCCAATTAACTCAATAATACCTGCTGTTCCTGCAATTGCACCACTTACAACATGAGCCTGGAACAATGTCTTTTGTGTGTCTATTCCTGAATAATATGCAAAGTTCTTATTGTTACCGATTAATCTTACCTTATAACCCCATGTTGTTTTTTTCATAATAAACCAGAAAAGTAAACTCATTGCAAGAGCTATTAATATACCTATATGCCATCTATATCTTGAATTTAAAAGGTATAACATAGCTGTTTCTTTAAATTTATAAGATACCAATTGACCTGCATTGGGATCTCTTAAAAATACTTTGATTATAAATAATCCCATATATAATGCAACATAATTAAGCATTAATGAAGTTACTATTTCAGATGCATTCCACTTTGCCTTTAAATAACCAGGTATTGCTGACCACCCAGCTCCTACCAATGAAGCAACAAGAATAACAACAATAGGATGTAGAATTGGTATCGCCGGAAAGTATATTGCTGCAAAACTTGCTATGGCAGCACCAAGGAATAATTGTCCCTCAGCACCTATATTAAATTGTTTCGCTGTAAATATCAACGAAACAGCAAGACCTGTAATCATTATAGGAACACTTTCATTAATCCATTGAATGAAACCTCTAAGATTAAATTGCCAGTGTCCTCTTCTCTGCCTTGCAACAGGAAGTGTCAAAAACTTTACAAATGCATCATTTGCATCTGTAATAGCAACCTTTAATTTCTCTGAAAATGCCATGTCTCCTTTTGGTATAGCAGAAAGAAGTATTAATACATACCCTAAAGCAAGAGCTATGAGTATTGCTATAATAGTTCTATAAACTTCATATCTTTTCATACCCTTCATGATTTATCACCCATTTCTTCTGCTGACATCTTTTTTATACCAAGCATATACTCACCAAGTATTGTTTCTGTAAGTTGTGATACATCATCAAATTTTGCCACTATTTCACCATGATACATAACCACTATTCTATCCGAAGTTTCAAGTAATTCTGTTAAATCTGCGGAAACAAGAAGAACACCCACACCGTTATCTCTTTCTTTTACAAGTCGTCTTCTTATAAAGTCTGCAGCTGCTATATCAATACCCCTTGTAGGTTGATCAGCTATAATAATCTTTGAATTTGCAGTAAATTCCCTTGCTACAACAACTTTCTGGATATTTCCTCCTGAAAGCATTTTTACAGCAGTTTTAGGGCCGTCTGTTCTAATATCAAACTCCTTTATCATTTTTTTTGCATTTTCTGTTATTGCTTTATACGATAATACTCCTCGTTTGGAAAATGGTTCTTTATAGAATCTGTCGCTTATAAGATTTTCCTCTATTGTATCCTCTTTTGAAGCTCCCCAAATCATTCTGTCTGCAGGTATAAAACTCATACCAGCTTTTCTAAATTCATGTGGATTATCGCTATCTTTCATATTTTTTCCGAAGACGAAGATTTCTCCATCTTCAGGTTTTTCCATACCGGTGATTATATCAACTAATTCTGTTTGACCGTTTCCTTCTACACCGGCTATACCAAGAATTTCACCTTCACGCAAAGCGAGAGATACACCTTTTAACATCTTTACTCCGTCATTTCTTGTAAAGTGAAGATTTTTCACTTCTAAAACAACATTTCCTGGTTGTGCAGGTTTCTTTTCTATATTCAAATCCACATCTCTACCAACCATCATTCTTGACATATCTTTTTCGGTTATATTCTTTACTTCTGCCTCTCCTACTGTTTTACCTCTTCTTAAAACAGTAATTCTATCAGCAATTTCCTTAACTTCATTTAATTTATGAGTAATGAAAATTACAGTTTTCCCGGCAGCAGTAAGATTCTTCAACGCTTTAAATAATTCCACAGTTTCCTGTGGAGTTAATACAGCTGTTGGCTCGTCAAGAATAATTAAATCTGCTCCACGAACGAGAGTTTTTATAATTTCAACCCTTTGTTTCATACCTACACTGATATCCTTTACCTTTTCATGCAAAGGTACAGGTAATCCATATTTGTTCATTTCCTTTTCAACAAATTCTGTAGCTTTTTTTAAATCTATTGAAAAACCTTTTGTGGGTTCCATTCCAAGAACTACATTTTCCACAACTGTCAAAGAAGGAACAAGCATAAAATGCTGATGAACCATACCAATTCCCAATTCAATGGCTTTATCTGCGGTATGATTCTCCAATTTTTCACCATTATAATATATTTCGCCTTCTGTGGCTCTTTCAAAACCAAATAATATCTTCATTAATGTACTTTTTCCTGCTCCATTTTCACCAAGCAATGCGTGAATTTCGCCTTTTTTAACCTTTAAATCTACTCCTTTATTTGCAGTAACTCCATTGGGATATACCTTCCATATATTTCTCATTTCAAGGACATATTCACTCATACCTCTCACCTTTCCTAAATGAAATTAAAAATTTAATAAAAGTGGGGCTACGCGTAGCCCCAGATTATAATTTATTATATGTCTTTTATGTTATTATGGTCTTACAGAATTTCTAATTTTGTTTAACTCTTCATTGCTCATTCCATATGCAGTTGGAACCTTTATATCTCCTCTGATAATTCCAAGTTCAATATCCTTTAATTTTATTAATATCCATGGATCTACAGACATAACCTGCTGGAAATACTTGTTATCGGCAAGTCCTACACCTTTTTCCTTTAATCCCCATGCTTCAGCCTTTCCGAAAGGTAATTTCCCTTCTATGAACATTTCTATTGATTTATATAAAGAATAATCTACGTTTTTAAGCATTGATGTTATTGTATGTTTTACTATATCCATATCTTTTTCTTCATATAATAATTGCATATCTGAGTCAACTCCAATTGCCCATCTGTCCATATCCTTTGCTGCTGCCAAAACGCCATTTCCTGTTTCACCTGCTACTGCAAATACAACATCTGCCCCCTGCCTGTACATGGACAATGTAAATTCTTTACCTTTTGCCGGATCATTCCATACACCTACATATGAAATTAATACTTTCATATCTGGATCAATATATTTTGCACCTTCAATATAACCTACTAAAAAGTCATTAATAACAGGTATATCCATACCGCCAAGAAAACCTATTATCTTTTTATCTGGTAATGAATATTTAAATTTATCTGATTTTGAAACCATTGCAGCCATTGCACCAGCTAAAAATGAACCTTCGTTCTGTTTATATGTGATGGAATATACATTATCAAGATTTCCCTGTGAATAATCTACTGCATCATCATAAATTATATATTTTTGATCAGGATACATTGGAGCTATTCTCTGTAATAATTCAACCATTTGCCATGTTCCAACAATAATTAAATCATATTCTCCAAGATCAGAAATATCTTCCAATGTAGGTTCCCATTCTGTTGGATTATAACTCATTTCAATAATCTTTGCTTCTACACCTAATTTTTCTTCTGCCCATTTTACTCCTCTTGCTGCTGAGTCAAAGAATGATTTGTCTCCAAGAGTACCATTAATTAACAACGCAACCTTTACCTTACCAAATAAGGTAATACCAAGCAATACAACCATTAAAATAACCAATAACTTTTTCATATATATCCCTCCCTTTCGGATTCTAAATTTAATTAAATTATATCATAAAGACTATTCACGGTAAAATTCAATTTAAACAAATAATTCCACGAACTTCTGTTTATTCACATCTACAAGACCTCTATCAGTAATTTTTAATTCTGGAATAACTGCTAATTGTATAAAGGATAATGTCATAAACACCTCTTTTATTCCTCCAAGTTTCTTTAATTGCTCTTCCTGATATTCCAATTCCTCAACAACTTCAAACAATTCTTTATCTGCCATAAGACCTGCTATTGGCAACGGAACACGAGATAATACCTTTCCATCTTTTACAACAACCATACCACCATTCATTCTTTCTATCTCTTTAGCTGCAATATACATATCCTCATCGTTCGTACCAATTATTCCAATATTATGAGAATCATGACCTACACTGGTTCCAACTGCACCGCTTTTTAATTTGAATCCTTTAACAAACCCTTTTGAAAATCCTGAACCTGTATGTCTTTCAAAAATAGCTATCTTAATTATATCTCTTTCAATATCAGAAACTACTACACCATTTTCTACCTTTGGTTCTACTATTAACTCTTTGGTTAAAAGCGAACCTTCAAACACTTCTATTACTCTCATTTTATTGCTTTCAGGTTTTACTTTCAAATCTTCCACTGAAAATTCTGGCAATATAACCTTTCCAAAACGTTTTGGAAGGTCATCATATAGCCCTTTCATTTCATCTACTAATTCTCCATCTTTCACAACCACTTTAGAATCCTTTATAACCATTCTAATATTGAGGTTTTCTAAATCATCAACAACTATCATATCAGCCTTATATCCCGGTGCTATTGCACCCATGCTTCTAAGATTAAAATATCTTGCTGTATTTATTGTTGCCATTCTTATTGCTATTATAGGATCTACACCCTTTTGAATACTTCTTCTTACAAGATAATCTATATCGCCTTCATGTAAAATATCCAACGGTTCCCTATCGTCTGTACAGAAGGAAAAATTGTGGTGATTCATAATATTTACAGCACCAATCAAATCATCGAGATTCTTTGCTGCTGTTCCTTCTCTTATAAACACATGCATGCCTTTACTTATCTTTTCCAAAGCTTCTGGCTCTGTAGAACACTCATGATCAGATCTAATAAATGCATCTATATACGCATTTAATGCTTTTCCTGTTACTCCTGGTGCATGCCCATCTATCTTTTTATATTTATGTCTTAAGATTTCTATCTTTGTCAATAATTCAGGATCTCTATTTAGCACACCAGGAAAGTTCATAACCTCACCAAGGGCAATTATTCTATTGGGATATGTATCCACAAATCCCACCATATCTTCTGGTCCTAATCTGGCTCCTGTTGTTTCCATATTGGTCGCCGGAACAGCAGAAGGTATTGCTATATAAACATTTAAAGGAATTCCTTCTGTGGATTTTATCATATATTCAAGACCATCTAATCCTAATACATTTGATATTTCATGCGGATCTGCTATTACCGTTGTTGTTCCTCTTAACAATACTGCTTTAGCAAATTGTCTTGGGGCTAACATTGAACTTTCAATGTGCAAATGAGCATTAATAAACCCTGGAAGTATATATTTTCCTTTAAGATCTATTATTTCCTTACCCTCATTATAATCCCCTATACCTGCTATTCTTTTTCTAAATAATGCAATGTTAGTTTCCTCTATTTCCCCCGTAAATACATTTACCAATTTCGCATTTTTTATCAATACATCTGGCATTTCCTCTCCCAATGCCACAGGAATAATATCCTTTATTTTCATCTATTTTCCCCCCTATATTTCAATTAATATCTTTCTTTCAACACCCCATTCATTAATGGTTTTCTAATGGCTATAAATATTATTGCAAGGAATATCATATTAAGCACCGATGATGCAGCAAATAAATCCCAACGCGGATATGAAGTTCCCGGTTCTCCTATAAAGGAATATAGTTTAACAGATATTGGATATAAATTGTCTTTTGTTAATAACATCAATGATGGTATAAACCCATTCCAGCTTTTCATAAACCCTATCAATGAAGACACCAGTATTGATGGAATAGACAATGGAAATAATATATAAAAATATGATTTTATTCTTGATGTATCCATTATGGCTGTTTCTTCTATTTCCTTTGGAATCTTATCGAGATATCCTTTTATGAGGAATGTGGCCATTGGCAATGTATGTGTTGTATACACCAATGAAAGCCCAAATAATGAATTCAATAATTTTAATTTCTTAAAGACCATAAATAAAGCTATAATAGAATGCACTCCTCCAAGAAAATCCATAAATATAAGTATAGGCAATATCCATCCCATTCTATTTTTTGATATAAACAATGCTAAAGGATACGCAGTTAATGGTACTAATATTGCTGTTAGTGTGGATAAAATAAATGTATTTTTTAAGTTTAAATCTATATTTGCTTCTGTGAATATCCTTTTGTAATTTTCAAATGTTGCATTTTTCGGTAAAAGGTTCATTGTTATATCGTTATTTCCGGAAAGAGATATATTTATTATGCTCCATAATGGTAATAATATACTTAAAATTAATATTCCCAATACAATATATCTCATATAATTTGTCATGTTAAATCTAATTTGTGGCAATACAGGCGTTTTTTCTTTAAAAATCAGCCACATTAATCCTATTATAGGAACAAAATCAAATCCTTTCCAGAATCCATAATGATTTATGCTTAGCATCATTATTGCAAAATCTACAAATACTATTACTCCAAATAAATTTCTGTTTTTTAGCAACAAAAGATACATTGCCGCAGATAGCAATAATACTATATTATGATTAAACATATAGGTAAGAACCTTTATGGCTATAACAAAGGTTATAAATTTATTTAAAGATATAGTTCTTCTGGTAAGAAAGATAAAAGCTATAAGCATTACAAAAAACGCTGAAATAACGCTATAAGCTGATATTATTCCAAAATCATAATACGTATTTGAAACAAAATAATTGAATATTCCCATAGTTGTTGTAATACCAACAATACTATGACTACCTATTCCGTCCAATAATGGTGGTCCTCCTGCTGTTAAAAGAAATGGAACAGTAAAGTCCTTAAAATGCGCAGCAAATATTATCAGAAACCATGCAATAATCGTTGGCTTTATATATGGAATAGTAATATTAATAAGAGTATTCAATGAGTTGGCACCATCTATCTCTGCTGCAAAATATAATTCCTTTGGAACTTCCTGATATGCAGAAATTAAAACCATTATTACTATCGGTAATTCAAGCCAGATACTTACAAAAACCCCCCATCCAAATCCAGATAATACATCTGTAAATATATTTGTATTAATATGAAAAATATTTTTTATAATAGAATCTGTTCCATATCCATATATTAAAGCTCTCCATATCAATACACCTATATAAGACGGTACTATCCATGGAAGCATCGTTAAAAAGAAAACCAATTTTTTATTTCTAAATTTTTCCTCTATCAAATATGCTATTAAAATACCTATTATCATCACTATTGAAGAAATAATAGCAGACCATATGAAACTAATCTTTACAGCTATAGACATTCCAGAGTCTTTTAAAACCTCTATATAATTCTTAATACCAACAAAACCCCCATTCTCACCAAACGGTGAGGTATATAATGATGTTTTCAAGATCGAAAACATTGGTATTATTAAAATAAAGGTTATTAAAAATACCGCTGGTAATAAAAGAATATACTTACTTTTATTTTTCATCCATAAACCTCTGTGTTTTTTCTATAATAGAATCATCCATTTCATCTTTTTGCTTAAGAATTAATGTCATCATCGTTCGTATTCCCTGCCAGTATTTTGATTTAAAATATGCGGAATTTGGCAAAACCTTTCCTCTTTCCGCAGACATATAGGCAACCTTAAAATATTCATCCTTTTCTTTCAATTCATCAAAAGCACTTTTGGAAGAAGGAAATTTGTATAAGTCCTTACAAAATGTAATCTGAGATTCTTTCTTTGAAATATACTCAAGAAATTTCTCAACATCATTATTTAATTTCCCTTTTATAACGCTAAAACCTTTGTAATCCAGAACAGGTGTCATATAATTTCCTGCTTCTTTTATATATGGTAATGGTAATATTTTAAACTCTATACCGGATTTAATAAAATCAGGAATCATAAAGGTTCCAAAAAACATGGCTGCTATTTTGCCTTTTTTAAATCCAGAAACAAGCCCCTGCCTTTCTATGAGATGAACACTACCTCCTGCAACTGTTGTAAATATAAAAGAAATTGCATTATAGGTATTATCATCATCTATTATTATTCTTCCATTTTCCATTAAATTTTCTTTTCCAAATGCCCATTGGAATGGTGGAAACCAATAAGGCGAATTGGCGCCCCATGCAAGCCCAAGTGTTTTTCCCTTTGTTTTTTCTTCCACTGCATAACTTGCAAACAATAAATCTTCAAATGTATGTCCATATTCCAAAGGAAATCCAGCATCATAAAAGGTTTTATAATGATAAAATAATACCTGTGTATCAAAATAAAATGGTATGCCATAATAATGTACTTCCTTAGAAATAGATTTTCCATCTTTAACAATATGTTTTTCTATTTTAAATGCATCAAATGAGCCTTTTATAAATGATTTTTCATATCTATCTTTTAATGCATCTATATTTTCTAATAATCCTGCATCTGTTAACTTCCCTATCTCATCATTTTTTACTAAAACAATATCAGGAATATCTCCATCTCCTCTAAAAACTGTAAATAATTTCGAGGATATTTTTTGCTGTCTTATCACCTTCACAGTGATTCCAGGATTCTCTTTTTCAAATGATTTTACAATATCTTCAAATTGATCAAAACCTTCATATTCAAACCATACAGTAATTTCACCGGCAAATAAAAATGTAATCATTAAGACAAAAAGTATTAAAACTGAAAACCTTTTCATAAACAACCCCCTTAATCTGTGATATAATGTTAACATAATTATACATCAAATTGGAGGTTTTTTAAAATGAAAATATTGGGAGTTATACTTGCTGCAGGTTTATCAAAGAGATTTAAAGGCAATAAACTTATATATAATTACAATGGCAAACCACTTTTGCAATGGACCATAGATTTGTTAAATCAATATGCTTTCGATAAATTGCTTGTTGTAAATGAAAATTGGAATGAAATAGAAAATCATTTCAAAGACTATTCTAATTTCAAAATCATTTATAATCACGAATATAAAAAAGGAATTTCCTCTTCAGTAAAAACAGCAATACAATATGCTTTAAACAATAATTATGACAAAACTCTAATATTTCTTGGAGATATGCCTCTAATCACAAAAGAAACAGTTGAAAAAATTTTATATCAAAATACTAAAAAACCTATTGTTGCTCCGTATTATCAGGGACAAAAAGGATTTCCAACATTAATTGATAAACAATTATATAAAAATGTTTTAGATTTATCAGGCGATGCCGGTATAAAACAGATAATATATAAACAACCAGAATTAGTAGAAAGAATAGAAATTAATATACCTATGCCCGTTTTTGACATAGACACTCCCCTTTAGTTACTTTAAAGAAAACTATTTATTAAGAGAATTTGACTTTTTTTAAAAAAAGTGCTATTATTATAGTAGGAGATGTGGTTAGGGATCTTCCAAAGGAGGTGTTCTTATGGATTACAAATTATTCACAAAAAACATTGAGCTCACTAAAGCTCTTGAAGATTATTTAGAAAAGAGAATGGAAAAAATCGACAGAATGTTCAAAAAACACGATGATTTGTTAATGGGAACAGAAATTAGGGTAGAAAAAGACAGAGAAACTTATAAGGTTGAAGTTACTTCACATCTTAAATTTAAAGGCAGTATTTTCAAAGTAGAAGAAAGGGGGACAGACCTTTACGAGGTTATAGATAAAGTTTCTGACGCTTTTGAAAGAAAATTAAAGAAAGTAAAAGGAAAATTACAAAATCACGATGCTCCAAACCCATTAAAAGATGTTAAACCTGTAGAATTAGATGATGAAGATGAACTTTTCAGCAAAATTGAAAAAAGAAAAAGATTTGATATGAGTATGTTCTCATTAGAAGAAGCGATATTACAGTTAGAATTATTGGGACACGAATTTTTTGTATTTAGAAATTCAGAGTCAGAAGAAGTTAATGTTATTTACAAAAGAAAAGACGGAACATTGGGATTAATAGAATTTGAAGAATAATAAATAATAATAAGTCGGGCTGATTTTCAGCCCGACATTTTTATTTTATTATTACTTAAAATATTCCTTCATCTCAAGTGTTGAAAATTCAAATGGAAATTTTACTGGTTTTCCTTCCTTAGAAGATTTATAAATTGCAAGTACAATTTCAACAGCTTTTTTTCCATCTTCTCCAGAAATATATGGTTTTCTATCATTTATTATAGCTTCATAAAAGTCCTTATAAAGCGGCACATGACCTGCACCATAAACAGTATCAGGATCAGGCAAATTTTGAAATGGATGTGATTCTTCGCCTTCAAATCTCCAGGTTTCTATTTTATTTACTGCCAGACCACCTATTACAACCGTTCCATTTTCACCAAACACAGATAATGTTTCTTCAAGATTCTTTGGATAAACATTTGCTGTTCCTTCTACAATTCCCACAGCACCATTTTTAAACTTTATAATTGCACTTCCAAAATCTTCTGCTTCAATATATGGATGATTAAAGTTTTCAATTCTACCAGAAATCTCTTCTATTTCACCAAATGTCCATTGTAATAGGTCTATTCCGTGAGTACATTGATTCATTAATGTTCCACCATCAAGCTCCCACGTTCCTCTCCATGGTGCCTGTTCATAATATGATTTATTCCTGTTCCATCTTATGGAAATCTGTCCATGCAACAATTTTCCAAAATCACCATTTTCAAGTTTTTTTCTTAACTCCTGAATAGGTGGATTAAATCTGTTCTGAAAACACACACCTAATTTTAAATCCTTTTCTTTTGAAAGTTCTATCATATGGTCCATTTCTTTTGTGGATAATGCCATAGGTTTTTCAACAAGCACATGTTTTCCATTGCACATTGCATCTATAGAAATCTGATAATGATATCCACTTTCTGTAGCTATGGATACCATATCTATATCTTCTCTTTTTAAAACTTCATTATAATCAGTATATACTTCTGGCCTTTTTAATCCCGCTTCTTCTATTATATTAGCAATATTTTCTGCCTTTTCCTTTACAGGATCAACAACAGCTACAAGCTCAAATAATTCGCTATTCTTTATTATAGCTTCTGTATGTTTTTTAGTAGCAATTCTACCACAACCAATTAATGCCAGTCGAATCATAATAATATCACCTTATCCTTATTCTTTTCTATATTCTTTGTTTTATTCTTTGTATCAAATAAGAATGGAGCATGTTCAAGCACAAATTCATAATCTACATTAGAATGTGCAGTAGTTAATACCACAGCATCTACACTTTCAAGAAGCTCTCTTGTTAATTCCACACTCTTATATGTTTTTCCTTCATGTGTAAATTCTGGTATATACGGATCATGAATAATAATATCTGCATGTTTCTTTTCAAGGTGTTCTATAACCTTTAATGCAGGTGATTCCCTTAAATCATCTATATCGTTTTTATAAGCAACACCAAGCAATAATACCTTTGCTCCATTTAAACATCTCTTTCTATCGTTTAAAATATCCTGAAGTCTTGAAACAACATATTCAGGCATTGCATCATTTATTTCTCCAGCCATTTCTATTAATCTTGTATGATAATCAACAGCTCTTGCTTTATATGTTAAATAAAATGGATCTATTGGAATACAATGACCACCTACACCTGGCCCAGGATAAAAAGGCATAAAACCAAATGGTTTTGTAGCTGCTGCATCAATAACTTCCCAGATATTAATTCCAAGTTTTTTTGCAACTACAGCCATTTCATTAATAAGCGCAATATTTACAATTCTAAATGTATTTTCTAAAATCTTTGCCATTTCTGCTTCTTTTGGTGTTGAAACAGCAAATACCTCTGCTTCAAGAACATTTTCATATAACGCTTTAGCATGTTTTGTACATTCTGGTGTTACGCCACCAACTACCTTTGGTGTATTCTTTGTTTTAAACCTTAAATTTCCTGGGTCTACCCTTTCTGGTGAAAAAGCAAGATAGAAATCCTTACCAACCTTTAATCCTGTTTCTTCTAATATAGGAAGCATTACTTCCTCTGTGGTTCCAGGATATGTTGTACTTTCAAGGGTTACCAGCATATCTTTATGCAATCTTTTTGCAACCTCTTTTGTAGAAGCAACAACATATTGCAAATCGGGCTGCTTAAATTTATTTAAAGGAGTAGGTACACAGATCATTACTGCATCACATTCAGCTAATTTTTCGAAATCTGTTGTAGCTGTAATCTTTCCTTTTTTTACAAGATCTTCAAGTTCTTCATTTACAACATCACCAATATAATTAATACCTTTATTAACCATTTCAACTTTTTTTTCCTGAACATCAAAGCCAATAACGTTATAACCTGCCTTTGCCTTTTCTACTGCTAAAGGTAATCCAACATAACCAAGTCCAATAACCCCTATTTTTGCTGTTTTGTTTTGAATCTTTTCCATTAAACTCATATTCATCCCTCCGAATATATAAAATTTTGAATTTATTTTCATTCACTGAGTGAATTATATCATAAAAAAAAGAATGTGTCAATATAATTTAATTAAAAAGGCTCTTCAAATTGAAGAGCCTAATTATATACTATATATCCATCATCCACATAATAAAATTCGCCGCTAATACAAATAAAAAGGTTCTTAAAAGTCTAAATAAAAATTCACCAAAATATCCATCCTGATATGATTTCCATCCTCTATATATCAATAAAAAAAAGGCAACTATTAATAGCACTGTAAGTCCTGGAGAAAAACCAAACATTCCCATCCCTCCATCTTTGTGATTTTATTATCAATCATATTATATCATAAAATCCCGCTGTTTTTCAAGCGGGATTAGTTTAATTATTAAAATATTCTTTTATAGATTCTACTATATATTCAACCTCATTTTCTGTGAGTTCAGGGAATATAGGCAATGCCAATGTAGTTTCTGTTGCTTTTTCTGTTATTGGAAAATCTCCTTTTTTATAACCAAGATATTCAAAACATTTCTGTTCATGTAATCCCTTCGGATAATAAATAGATGTTCCTATGCCTTTTTCTGTTAAATATTCTCTTAACTCGTCTCTATTACCTTTTTTAAGCGTTATTACATATTGATGATAGACATGAGATTTATCTTCAAATACTCCTGGATACTCTACATATTTTTCTAATTTATATGCTTTAAATAACTCATCATATTTTTTAGCTATTTTTATTCTATTTTCTATGTACTCATCAAGATGTTTTAATTTTATTCTCAATATTGCTGCCTGCACTTCATCAAGCCTTGAATTAAATCCTACTTCATCATGATAGTATTTTTTTGCTGCACCGTGTACTCTTAATTTTCTTACTCTTGTTGCTAACTCTTCATTATTGGTAAATACCATTCCTCCATCACCATAACCTCCAAGGTTTTTGGTAGGGAAGAATGATGTAATGCTTAAATCTCCAACAGAAAATCCTTTTTTGCCCTTCCACATGGAACCTATGGACTGTGCACCGTCTTCGATTATATAAACTCCATATTTTTCTTTGAAATATTGAAGTCTTTCAAGATCTATTGTTTTACCAAAAAGATGAACGGGTATTATTGCCTTTATTTTTTCCCTTTCTGGATGATTTTTCAAAATTTCTTCTACCTTATTTAAATCCATGTTGTAATACTTTTCTTCAACATCAACAAATATAGGCTTTGCTCCATTTCTTGTTATACAGCTTGCTGTTGCAAAAAATGTATATGGTGTAGTAATTACATAATCACCTTCTCCAATATTTAAAGCCCTCACAGATAAAAATAATGCATCAGAGCCATTTGCAACACCTATTGCATATTTTGTCCCTGCATATTCTGCCAATTCTTCTTCAAGAGCTTTTACATGTGGTCCTAAAATTACCTTTCCTGTTTTAAAAATATTATCAAGAGTCTCCAAAACTTCTTCCCTTATTTTTTCATATTGCCTTGTCATATCAAATAATGGAATTTTCATTTTTTACTCCCCTTTCTCCAATGAAACATTACCTGTTTCATCAATATTAAAAATATATATATTTGATAATTCATTCTCTCTCGCATTTTTTAAAATATCCTCAGAATGTCTAAATGAAGCTATTATAATCATGTCATAATCCATATTTTTCACTTCTTCTGGAGAATATATGTTTATTCCATGTATTTTATCCCCCTGTTTTGAAATAGAATCATCTATAAACCCTATTACGTTTATATTTTCTCCGGTTAATACCTTTAATACTATTCCTCCAACAACTCCTGCACCGTATAATAATATATTCTTATACCCCATATCTTCAATTTTATTAAGAACTTTATTAAATGATTTCTTCGTCTCAGAATATATTTTTGAAACTTCGTTTATAAAGGAAACGGTCAAAAATTGCAGCCTCTTTTTCCCATCGTGCGTAATTTCATAATTCATATTTCTTCTGTTTCCGCCAGTTTTTATTATATATTTCTTATCTTCAAAATCTTTTAAATATCGGTTTACCATTGAAGGAACTATCCCTACGCTTCTGGCTATCATTTCCTGAGATACCTTTTCATTTTGCGAAATTATCTGTAAAATCATTAACTCCCTGAAATTAGGAGATGGATTAAAAAATGTATAGTCTTCAAAATCAAACATGCTTTCACCTCTTTTTATTCACTGAGTGAATTATAACAAATTAAAATCTATGTGTCAAGAATTATGTTCTAACTTTATGATATAATATTTTATATAACAATATAGTTTTTAATTTTGAAGGGGGGATTTTTATGAAAAAAACTTTAATCTTATTCACCGTATTGATTATTTCAGCAATTGGGCTTTCTTTTAATCTTGATAAGGATGTGGCTAATTATTATTATAAAATTTCACAGACTATAAAATCCGATATTAAAGATTATGTTGAAAATGATGCATATATTAAAATTAATACATTTGTGGACAATCGCTCTTATGATAATTTTAAGAATAATACTTCTGGATATAATGTATTACAGGTAAATCAATTTACACTCCCTATTGCAAAATATTCTGCTCCTGCTTTTACCGCGGCATTATATACTTTTTTTAATTTAATGAAGTCAAATAATGATGTTTTGTTTTATTCTTTTTTTATTCCTATTGGAGTTGATTTTTATTTATTGTTTAACCCATCATCTTCTTCTCTTAAAAATACAAATATAGATAATATACTTTTTAAAAATATATTATCAGAAAGTTTTAATGGAAATACACCTGAATCAAAAAAGAAAAAATTTTATTCTCTGGATATATACGTTCATAATATAACTATAAATTACAATTTTTATGATTATAGTTTATTTAATTATACTGTTGTAAAAGGGCACTATATAGTCTCTGCAATTTTAAGAGATAATGAAAATAACATTTTATTTCAAAAAACTTATAATAATTCCGATGAATTAGATAAATTGAAAAATTCATCTTTTTTGAGTTTTATAATGGATGTTTTTATGGCTTTAGCAGGAACAATTTTCATTTTCGAAAGTAATTAACAAAAATGGAGGATTTTTAATGGAAGGCTGGATACCCACAAAGAGACTTAAAAAAATTACTGAATTTGCTGATAAATTTTGCGGTACTGTTGAGCCAATTCATAGAAATATTTATCTTTATTTCGATAACGTTTTACGTGTGGCTATGACTGATGGTTGTGCCAATGCCGATATCTTTTTTTCAAAGGAATTTTTTCCTTTTAAAAATACATATGAAATCCCAATCCAACATTTAAAAGGACTCTTAAAAGGATTAAAAAGCAATTCTTCACCTTTTGTTAGAATGCTTGCTTTAGATGAAGGGTTGAAAATAGAATTAGATGAAATGATATTAAATATACATAGTAATAAAAATTCTACTATTCCTAAGATTAATGAAGATAAAATTACTTTTTTATTTGAAATGCGTTTAAAGGAATTTCTTGAATTGCTCGATTTCGCCAGCGTTCATTCTTATGAAGGGGAATTTATTCATTTTTTTTCAACAAAAAATAATGAAATATATGCTTTATCCGAAAATTTTAATATATCAGCTATATCTTTTTTTATAAAAAATAATATACATTTTAATAGACTTATTCCCTTTACAACTGTGCGACATATAATCAAATCACTCTCACTTATTTCTTCAAATGAAGTAATAAAAATATTTTTAGGAAAAGATCATATTATTTTAAAGGGACAGGGATTTATAATAAGTACATGCAGTGAAGTAAAAGAAGAGGTTATTGATTTTAAATTGCCTGATAATTTTATTGAAAATAAAAAAATAAAGATTTCTTCGTTGAAGAAATCTTTAAATCGTATTTATACTTCTATTCCACAAGGTTTACCTGTTTATATGGTATTTTCGAAAAAATCACATATTGTAAGCAAAGACAAAAATTCCACGCTTACATGGAATCTGGATCTTAATTTTAACCATAATTATTTAGTAGAAATAAAGCCAAGAAAATTAAGATCTTTACTTGCAAGGTTTTCAAATGATGAAATTAATATTGGTTTAAGTAAGAAGTTTATTGCTTTGTTTGATAATAATAAATATATTTTATTAAAGGTTTCTGAATATTCTGATTAATCTTCATCTATATATTTATATCCTAAAATTTTTACTATTCTCAACGTTTTGTCTTCTGCAGTATCAACAAGTTCATCATCTATTTTTACTATTGGTTTCATTTTATTGGCTTTATTAGATGCTACTACAATTCCTATTTTATTATTGCTTAACTGAACAACCATTCCAGCTGGAAATAATCCAAATGCATTTATTAAATGTTGAGTATATTCAGGGTCAAAACTTTTGGTTACATGTGATAATATAAAAGATAATGTCTTGTATGGCGTCCATGGATCCTTATATACCCTTTTACTTGTTAATGCATCATATACATCTGCAAGGGCTAATATTCTTCCAAATTCCGAGATATCCTTTCCTTTTTTCTTGAAAAAATATCCTGTTCCATCATATCTTTCATGATGCTCAATTGCACCTCGTAATATCTTATCGCTAACAAATCTATTATTTTCTAAAATTTCTTTTGTGTACATAACATGTTTTTTCATAACTTCAAACTCTTCTGCAGATAATTTTCTTGGTGCGTTTAATATTTCAAGATCCACCTTTGTTTTTCCAATATCATGCAATAATCCCGATAAAGCTAATTCTGTTAATTCATCACCTCTAATACCGGCCTCAAATCCTATTAAAGATCCCAGAATCATAACATTTAATGAATGAGAATACAGATATTCATCATATGTTTTTAATTTTTTCAAGGGTATATATATTTTGTCTGAAAAATTTTTTTGCATTTCATCGGTTACTGTTGAAGCAACCTCTGTTGCCTTGTCTATGTCAACATCTCCGCCTTTTTCCAGTTCAGCAAAAAGATCTTTTACCTGTGAAAAACTTCTTTCCAATACCTCTTTACTTAAAAAACTATGGGTATATGCCATTTCTTTTATATTCTGCACTGACTGTGCAGATTTTCTTTTTAATTCGTTTATTGGAACTTTTAATATATTATTTTTTTGAAGTGTGTTCAAAACATTGGAATCTATAACCTTACCTTTTTTAAATATGATATTGCCATCAATGTCTTTTACATCCATTGCCAATATCATACCGCTTTTTATTTTATTTAACGGTAAAAATTTCATTAAAATCCCCCTTATTCTATATAGATATAGTCTAAAACTTCAACTATTCTTATAGTTTTTTCTTCGGAAAGATCTATTGTATCGCCTCTATCGATTTTTATTAAAGGTCTGATTTTATTGGAACGATTTGAAGCTACTATAGTACCAAATTGTCCGTTACTTAATTTTACTCTCGTTCCAACAGGATAAACTCCAAAAGCATTTATTAATCCCTGAGCAAATCTTCCATCAAATTGTTTTTCAACATTACTTAATATAAAGGATATTGTTTTATATGGTGTCCATGGCCCCTTATAACTTCTTGTGCTGGTAAGCGCATCATATACATCTGCTATGGAAATAAGCTTTCCAAAATCACTTATCATTTCATTTGTTTTTCCTTCTAAATATCCTTTACCATCAAAACGCTCATGGTGTTCATATACCCCGGCAACAATCCCTATATCTTTAATATTATTCTGAATACATAATTCTTTACCAAACTTTACATGATTTCTCATTATTTGCATTTCTTCCTGAGTTAATTTTCTCGGAGCATTCATAATTTCAATAGGCACCTTTGTTTTTCCTATATCATGAAGTAATGCTGAAATTGATAAGCTTAACAATTCATCGCCTATAATACCCGCTTCTACACCCAGCAATGTACTTATAATCATAACATTCAAGGAGTGCGAATATAAATATTCGTCAAATGTTTGCAACTTTTTTAATGGAACAAATAGTTTATCTGAAAAGTTTTTTTCTATATCTTCTTTTATTGTTGAGGCAATATCCACTACGGTATCAATATCTATATTTCCAGAATCTTCCAGAACTTTAAATACACTTTTTATCTTTTTAAATCCTAAATCAAGATGCTCTTTGCTTACCACTCCATATTTTTGGGTTTCTTTTTGAAGACCTGTTATCGTATTTTTTTGATTTTTCACAGGAATGGTAAATATACCGCTTTTCTTTAAAACAGCAATAACCTTTTCGTCAAGCGGTGTATTTTTCTTAAATATTACTTTTCCCGTTGTATCTCTAACATCCATAGCTAATACCATTCCAAATTGTGCTTTATTCAAAGAAATTACTTTCATTTTATAACCTCCTGGATGTAGAGATTTGTATCGGGACCTGTTTGTATTTTTTCATTATCCACAAGAACCAATGGAAAAATTTCTATTTCATTTCGTTTTAGCACAATCCCTACCTGTCCATTATTCAATTTTACACGTGTTCCTGTTGGATAATATCCCGTAACTTCGTATAATTGTCCAACATAATACGGATCGAATAAAAAACCTGATCTTTTTAAAATCCATGATAAAGCTTCATATGGCGTATATCCTATTTCTGTTAATGAGGTATATGCGTCTGCAACCTGGGTAATTCTAACAAGCGGTGGAATTTTTTCACCTTTCATCTGAAATTTTCCTTTACCATCAAAGCGTTCATGATGATATAAAATACTATCCAATATTTCATGATTTAATACGTTTTTTAAACCCTGTAATTTTTTAAATGCAACAATTGTATGTAATGTGGCATTGGTTTCTTCACTTTCAAAATCGTTAATTACCCTATCGCCGAGCATTGCATAACCAATATCATGAATTAGTGCAAATTTCACCGTTTGTTTATACATAATATATGGTAATTCCACTTTTTTGGCAATTAATGATACTAAAATTGCTGTATTCATTGAATGATATAGTAAACTTTCATTTCCTATTGAATTTAGAAAATTCAATACTATATTTTCTTTTTTTATATCAAATTTTTTATATATCTCTTCTGTTAAATTGTTTAAGGATATATACAACTCTTCTTTAGAAAAATGACTAAAAACATGCCCAACGGATTCAATCCATCTATTATAAACCTCTTCATCTATTATAGGTGGTAACTCTTCAAATTCCTTTTCTACAAATCCCGTCCCAAGCGATTCAGAGGATAAAATCTCTATTTCTGTGATATCTGAGGAAATGAGCATCTTTATGGTCTTTTCATCTAATTCCTGACCCTTTTTTAAACTTAATCTATTTTTTAAGTTATATATATCTTCTCCTACAATCATGCCGGGTTTTAAATCCGTAATTTTTACTTTGCTCAAGTTTTCAACCCCAATAATTTAGGTTTTAGATCTTAACCTTTAGGTTTAACAACCGATATATACGGTTCATTTTCAAAAATTTTTATTGCGTTGTCCAGTATATCTTTTTTGCTTTGGGCATTAATTATATTAACAATATTATCAATATCTATTATCTTATCAAATGCAAGATAATAATCCAGAGCCAAAAATCCAAAATTAAGGCTATTTTCTGTTTCAAGCATATATCTTCCTGATAATCTTTTTTTACCATATTCAATCCATTTTTCTATATCTTCCATATTTTTTAAATTATTGATAGTATCAAAGATTATACCGTTTAAACGTTCAAAGTTTTCCGGTACTGTGGCTGCAAATATATTAAATACACCTGTTTCATTATAACCAGAATAATCTGCAGATATTTCGTATGCAAGACCTGCTTCTTCGCGTATTCTGGTAAATAACAACGAGCTCATTCCGCTTCCTAAAAATGTTTTTAATACCATAGAAGGATAAAAGTCCTTTGACATTTTTGATGGAGCTTTAAATGCATATGAAACATATATTTGAGATAATTCTTCTTTTTCCTTTTCTTTTCTTTGCACAGATTCCTTAAAAACCGGACTGTTAAATTTGTTTTTCTTTCCTTTTCTTTCAGGTAATAATGAACCTATTTTTAAAACAAGCTTTTCAAGTTCTTTCCCAGGTCCAACAAGCATTAAAACTGTATTTTCAGGTGTATATTCACGACTATAATAATCTTTTAAAATTTCAGCATTTAATTTTGAAACGCTTTCTTTGGTTCCCAATATCGGATTGGCAAATGTATTTGAAAACATTATTTTATTTAATTGTTCAAAAACATTATCAACTGGTTCGTCTTCATACATTGCAATTTCATCTAAAACTATTCTTTTCTCTTTTTCTATCTCATTTTCATCAAATTTTGCATTAAAGATAATATCCATTATTATTTCCAGTCCTATTTCAGAAGCTGTTAATGGAACTTTTGCATAATATGCTGTAAGATTCTTTCCGGTAAATGCATTTATTGAACCACCAAATTCTTCTATAGGCCTTTTTATTTCAACCATATTTCGGTTTTCTGTACCTCTAAAAACGGAGTGTTCAATTAAATGAGAGATTCCCATTACTTCTTCTGTTTCATGTGATGAACCATTTCTTACTGCAGCAATAACAGAGACACTCCTGATGGTGTCTCTGGGAAGTAACAAAACTTCTAATCTATTATCTATAACAACTTTTTCAATCATTCTTTTCCTCCGGCTTTTTTTCATAATGTCTTCGATTATTATTATTTCTTCTTGGAGCTGTTGGTTCTCCAAATTTTTTTAACTGAATCTTTCCACTGTCATCTATACTGATTACTTCAACCTTTATTACATCACCTATTTTAAACCCTTTTATAGCTTCTTTGGCGTCTTTTCCAAGGTTTGAGATATGCAATAATCCCTGTTTTCCCGGCAATATCTCAACAAATAATCCGTAATTTTCAATTCTTACAACTTTCCCATCAAAAGCTTCACCGGCTTTTACTTCTTTTATGATATTCTGGATATAATTAATTGCTTCTTCTATTTTCTTTAAATCAGTACCACTAACCTTTGTAAGACCTGTTTCATCATCTATTGAAACCTCTACATCATAATCTTTTCCAATACCTTTAATTACTCTTCCACCTGGTCCTATTACTTCTGAGATTTTATCAAGTGGAATTGTCGTTGTTTTAATAAGCGGTGCATATGGTGATAACTCTTTTCTTGGTTCAGGAATTGTATTATACATAATGTCAAGAATATGCAATCTTGCTTTCTTAGCTCTATCTAAAGCTTCTGTTAATACTTCTTCATTAACCCCAGCAACCTTAACATCCATCTGGAACGCAGTTATTCCATCTCTTGTACCTGTAACTTTAAAGTCCATATCTCCAAGATGGTCTTCCATTCCGAGAATATCTGTTAAAACAACAAATTTATCGTCTTCAAAGATAAGCCCCATTGCAACACCGGCAATATGTTTTGGCATTGGAACACCTGCATCCATTAATGCCAATGAACCTGAACATACTGTAGCCATTGATGAAGAACCGTTTGATTCTAAAATTTCAGAAACCACACGTATAATATATGGGAATTCTTCTTCTGAAGGCAATAAATTCTTTAAAGCTCTTTCAGCAAGATGTCCATGTCCAATTTCCCTTCTGCTTAACCTTAAACCCTTTACTTCACCTGTGGAATAAGGTGGGAAATTATAGTGAAGCATAAATCTTTTTTCGCCTTCTTCGAAAACTGTATCTATTATTTGAACGTCAAATGGCTGACCAAGAGTTACAACACCTAAACTCTGTGTTTCTCCTCTTGTAAATAATGCTGAACCATGTGTTTTTTCAAATAATCCAACTTCACAGGTTATAGGTCTGATTTCATCTATTTTCCTTCCATCGGCTCTGGTATTTTCTTCTATAATCATCTTTCTCATTAACTTTTTAATAGCATCATCAAATGCTTCTTTTAAGAATTTTTTATTTGCTTCATATGTTTCATTGTCCCATTTTTCAACATATTCACTCTGGAATCTTTCAAGCAATTCTTTTTCATAACTTCCAAGAGCTTCATCTCTATCCTTTTTACCTTTTACAAGAATTCTTTTCTTTAATTCTTCATTATCTATTAATTTTTCAAAATCTTCAACAAAACCTTCTGGAATTTCCGGTGGAACAACTTCCCATTTTTCTATATTAAATTCAGAAATTACTTTTTCCTGAAATTCCACAATTTGCTTTATTGCATCATGAGCAAACATTAAAGCCTTTACCATTTCTTCTTCTGATACTTCTAAGGCTTCACCTTCAACCATTGTTATTGCTTCTTTAGTTCCTGCAACAACAATATCCATCCTGCTTCTTTTTAACTCCTCCTGAGTTGGGAATACAATAAATTCACCATCTACATATCCAAGTCTAACACCTGCAACCATACCTTCAAATGGAATTGGTGAAACATTTAATGCAAATGATGCGCCTGTTATACCCCATGTTTCTATACTATCATCATTATCCATTGATAATGCAGTTACAATTACCTGAATATCATTATGAAAATCCTTTGGGAATAATGGTCTTATAGGCCTATCTATAAGCCTTGAAGACAATATAGCCTCTTCACTTGGCCTTCCTTCTCTTTTTACAAATCCGCCAGGAATTCTACCTATTGCATAAAATTTTTCCTGGAACTCTACTGTTAATGGCAAGAAATCAACGCCTTCTTTTGCTTCTTTTGAGGCAGTTGCTGTAATAAGTATCGCTGATTTCCCATATCTTAACAAAACAGATCCATGAGCCTGTTTCGCCATCTTTCCATGTTCGATTACAAGCTTCCTTCCAAATAATTCTGTTTCCCATACCTTCATTTATATCACCCCTTTTATTAAATTATAACATAAATAGTAGATTTATCCAATATTTAACATATTATAAATCAAAAAAGTTTGCTAAAATATTCAAATATTTTTATTTTTCTTTACAATAAAAACAATCCCGGACCGTGAAAGCCCGGGATTGTTTTTATATCTTAAATTGATTTAATTTTTCATTTAATTCATCCACTAATTTCGATAATTCCACCGATTTTTCACTTACACTTTCCATATCTTCGCTTTCTAATTCTATTTCTCTTGTAATTTCAGTAATTTCATTTGAAATTTCAAGAATCATCTGAGCAGTTTTATCGCTTGCTGCTGCCATTTCTTCTGTTGAAGCGCTTTGTTCTTCTGCACTGGCAGTTAATCCTTCAACTCTCATATTTATGCTTTCAACTCTTTCGAGAATCTCTTCAAACTTCTCTTTGACCTCTTCTGCACTCTTTTCAACATTTAAAATTACATTTACTGTTTCGTCTGTTGCCTTATTTGCCTCAGCTGCACCGTTTCTTATTTCATTTAATATCACCGCTATTTGTTCTGTAGCTTTTTTACTTTCTTCTGCAAGTTTTCTAATTTCATCGGCAACTACAGCAAAACCTTTTCCTGCTTCTCCTGCTCTTGCTGCCTCTATTGCTGCATTTAATGCCAATAAATTAGTTTGTTCTGTTATATTGGTTATGGTATCTACAATCTCTCCAATATTCTTCGCTTTTTGAGCTAATACTGCAACAGTTTTTTCCGTCTGTTTAGATTTATCAACTGCTTCACTGATAATTTCTGTAATTTCAATTATCGATTTTTCACCATTTTGGGTTAGTTCAGTTGTTATATTTACCTCTTGAGAAATTTCAACCGCTGTTTCAGAAACATTCTGTGCTGCTGTTGATACTTCATTAACCCCAGAGGTTAATTCTTCTGTGGTAGCAGCAGCATTTTCAGCATTATTTTCTATTGTTCTTGCTTTATCTAAAATATCTTCATTTGCTGCACTGGTTTTTTCTGAAATATCTGCAAGATGATTTGATGATTTTTCAATTCTATCTCCTGCTTCTCTTAACCAGATAAATGTATTTCTAAGATTTTCCGTCATGTTCTTCAAAGAATTGGTAATCATTGCAACCTCATCTTTACCTTTAGCTTCAAACTTAACTGTAAAATCACCCTCTGCAAATTTATCAACTTTTTTACTTAATTCCATCAATGGATTTGATATTCTCCTTGCAAATATTACAGACAAAACAATAGATAAAATCAAAATAACAAAAGATGTGATTATAAGAATATTTTTTACGTTATTAGCAGATCTTAATGCTTCCAATACAGAAACTTCAGATACAAAAGCCCAATGAATATTTTTAAATTTAAAAGGTGCATATGCACTTAATACTGTTTTACCTTCAAAATTTTTGGTTATTAAAACTCCAGATTCACCATTTAATGCTTTTTTTACAGGTTCTGTTTCAACTTTTTGACGGAGAATTGTATTTAACCCTGCAATATTATTTCTCATTAAATAATCGTTTCCTACAATATAAGTTACACCTGTTTCCCCCATACCGCTATTATCCTGTAAAATTTTATCTATTTTTTCAATATTAATTCTTAATACTAAATAACCATATAATCCAAAATCTTCATCTTCAACCTTTATACCTGCAAAAAATCCCGGTTTACCAAAATAATTTCCTATTTTTGAAAAATGCACTTCATTGTCATTCTTTTCTTTTAAAGTCCTGTATAATTCAGATAAAATCGTATTTGCCTTATTTAAATCTGTTGCAAAATCTTCATTTTTACTTACCGAATACAAAACTAACCCTTTTGGAGAAATTAATAATAAATCGCTATACCCTTTTATATTAATAAAATCTCTAAAATCCTTCTGTAAATCTGAATGCATTACACTATAATCATAAAAAGTGCTCATAACTTCATCAGAAAAACCTGTTTTATCAAATTTTTCGTCATAATAATAGTCATATAATTGCGATTTGTCTTTGTATGGATTTTTTTCTATATAAATTTCTCTTAATGTCTTCATTATTGTATCCAATGTCATTACGTTCATAAAATCTTCAAAAAGATTTGAAGCATTAAAGAAACCATCCTTTATTTTTTCAAAATTTCTTACATATTCAAGATCAGAAGTTGTTTCTTCAAGTAAATTTCCTATAAATTCCATTTTTAAATTTCTCGCCATAATTAATTTATCTGTAAAACTCGCTTTTAAAGATTTTTGTGAATTTAAAATACTAATCCCCGAAAATGCCAATAATACCACCAAAAGCGATATTACAAAAAATGCCATAATCTTTCCCTGTATTTTCATGTTTTACCCCCTCGTTTAAATAATTTACAATTTATTATTATATCATCTGATACATTAATTTTCAAATAGCATCTTTGTTCTTTTTTTGGAAAATATAAATTCTTTCTTCAAATAATTGTGTGATATAATATCTATAGGCAAAATATAATAATATAATAATTGAAGGTGGCTTTAATGTTAAAAAAAGTAAAATTCTTTTTTAGAAATCTCTGGAAAGACCCTGGAAATAGATTATTAAGTATAATATTTGTTTTTATAATCCTTATAGGTTTTGTTTTATATTTTGCAGAAGTTGGTAAAAACCCGGAAATTAATAGCCTTTTTGATGCTTTCTGGTGGTTAATTGTTACTATCGCCACTGTTGGATATGGTGATATTGTGCCTTCTACTACTTTAGGAAAAACAATAGGAATGATTACAATAATTACCGGTGTAACTTTATTCTCTCTTATTTCAGGTAGTATTGCTTCAATTCTTGTTGAACTACGTATTCGAGAAAGGAAGGGGTTGGGTTACGTGAAATTTAAGAATCACATAGCAATATTGGGATGGAATAATCATCTTGAAAAAACAGTAGAAGCCATGAAAAAATTTATAAATGCCTCTGATTATAATCTTGTATTGGTAAACCAGGCGGAAGAAGAGGATTATGAAGATTTTCGTTCAAAATTTCCAGATTTAAATATAAAGTTTATTCATGGAGATTTCACAAAAGAAAACGTTTTAAACAGAGCAAATATTGCCCATGCAAAATATATTATAATACTTTCTGACACATATGGCGGACGAAGCCTGGAAGAATGTGATGAAAGGACATTAATAAGCATCCTTCTTATACGAACTATAAATAGTGAGGCTAAAATATTCGCTGAAGTTATAAAAGAAGAAAAAGCAAAATACATACTAAGAGCAGGAGCAGATGATATAATTTTAAGTAATGAATTTAATTCGGTACTATTATCTTCTGCACTAATATCTCCAGCATATCATATGCTAATGAGGGAAATTGTTTCTTTGGAAAATATGAGAGTAAAATTAATGCCAATTCCACGCTCTTTTATAGGAAAAACTTTCAAAGAGCTTTTTGAACACTTCAAACAGAAAGAAAACGCGCTTGTAATTGGTACATTAACAACCAAAAAAGAATTTACCATTAATGATCTTTTAAATTCCGATAGTTCTATTGACAATTTCATAAGACAGAAATTCGAAGAAGCAGAAGAAGACTTCTTTGAAGAAGAAGAAAAGAAAGAAAATTATGAATTAAATCTCAATCCAAATGACGATTATATTATTTCTGAAAATGATTCACATGTATTTGTGATAAAGTAGGTGATATTATGGCTGATATAGAATTTTTAAGCAAAATACAATTGTTTAAAAATTTAAACCACTCCCAAATAAAAAAAGTAGCAAAAATTCTAAAACCTATAAAATTTAAAGCTGATGAAATTATAATCGCCGAAGGAGAAAAAGGAGATACAATGTATATTTTCAAAAAAGGAAAAGTTCAAATAACCCATCAATTAACCCTTCGAACCGGTTCCAATCATTGGGAAGAGGGAGAAAAATCAATGGCCATTTTAGATGCCGAAAAAATTAATTTCTTTGGCGAAATGTCTCTTGTAACTGGTTCTCCACGTTCTGCAACAATAAAGGCATTAACAGAATGCGAGTTATATGAGATGTCAAAAGAGGATTTTGAAAAATTAGCAGAAGAGAATCCAGATATTGGATACAAAATCATGAAAGAAATTGCAGCTGTTTTATCACATAGAATTGAAGGATTAAACGAAAATATCTTAAAGCTAACAACAGCTCTAAGTATTGCACTTACCAAAAAGAAAAAATAGCCCGAAAAAATTCGGGCTATTTTTACAGTTATAACATTTTTCTAAATATATAATTTACAACAACCTGAATTGCTTTTTCATTAAATCCACCTTCGGGAATTATAATATCTGCATACTTTTTAGTGGGTTCTACATATGCATCATGCATTGGTTTAACTGTATTTGTATATTGCTTAATTACAGAATCCAAATCTCTTCCTCTTTCTTTTATATCCCTTTCAAGCCTTCTAATAAACCTTATATCGTTTTCTGTATCAACATATATAGCAAGATCATACATTTTTCTTAATTCTTCATAATACAGGGCAAAAATACCTTCAACTATTATTATTGGTTTTGGTTCAAACTTCACAGATCCCACACGGGTAAATTGAGAAAAATCATATTCAGGTAAATCGATAACTTTATTTTCTTTCAGCATATTTAAATGTTCAAACATTAATTCATTTTCTATCATACTTGGATGATCATAATTATGCTTTTTTCTTTCCTCCAAAGTCTCATGGCTTAAATCCCTATAATAATTATCCATAGGCAATATCTCGCAATTTTCGGTTCCAAGAATTTCCCTCATTTTATATGCTACTGTTGTCTTTCCTGAACCGGTCCCTCCTGCTATACCAATAATATACATTTAATTCACTCCTTCATCTTTTTTGAATTGAACTTAATTCCAATTAAAATATATACCACAAATAATCCTATAATCCAATAACTTTCCTGAAGGCTTAAATTAGAATTTCTTTTTAATATTTCATTGGTTCCTATTTTCAAAGTTAGAATTTCTTCAAAAAAATAAACACTAAAAAACGATGCTATACCTGAAAAAATAATCAAGGTTAAATAAGAAATTATTTTATCAAAACTCTTAAATAATAAAATGGAAACAATTAATCCAAAAATGATTGAAAATCCCCAAGGAATATATTCAGGTTTTACAGATTTTAAAAAATCCAATTTATCCATTAGTCCGGGAAAAGAAGTACTGATAAAATCATATAATCCATAACCTATCATTCCACCCAAAACAAAACCGGCAATTTGAACAGAAGACTTAAAAAAACCATATGTTAATAATCCAATAATTATAGAAAAAATTAAATAAGCTATTCCTTCATTTCCCTTAATATATTCGAGAAATTGTTTTGAATATTCCCAATCAATAATAAATGGTATTATAAATAAATAACTGCTCAAAAATCCAATAATAAAGAAAATCAACTTTGAAACCTTTTTATAAAATAAAATAGAAAGCAGAGAAACTCCCAGAATTATATACCATGAATCGGCATATGTATATAATGAATTCAATGCTTCTGGAGCCATGTTTGTTATTGTAGCAATAATACTTTCCTCCATTTACTCACCCCCTGAATAATAAAAGATAACTTTTCTTTTATTATACCATACTACTATCATAAAACCATTGAAAAAATAAAAGTTCTTTAAAAATATTTATTTAGAAAACTGAATAAAAAGATTCTCTCATGCGACTCGATTGCTAATCCTCAAAAACTACTCATATACGCGGGGTCGCTCAGATTCCCCTTCCCTGGGGAAGCTTCGCTCAAAAAAACATCCTGTTTTTTTGTCCCTCTTCATTCGCAGTTTTTTTCAGGCAATCTTCGAGCATTCGTTCATCTTTTTATTCAGTTTTCTTTTTATTCTACTTATATAATAAAATATAATAAGAAAATAGATATAATAATATGAGCGAAGGTAAAAGGTTTTAGAAGCAGGTATTAAACAGTTGGAAAAAATAAAAGCGAGTGAAGGCTCGCAGAGTGCCTGATTATGTAAAAGAAAGTAGAAAAATAATATGAACGAAGACTAAGAATTTCCCGAAGCGTAATGCAGAAAATTCGGGTTGGAAAAACAGGACGTTTTGGAAAGCGAAGCACTTCATGGACGAAGTGTCTGAGCGTGCCCGAATTTTCAAATGGAGCAAGGATCAGAAATTCTTGCCGTCTGAGTGAATATTATTTTTCTACTTTCAAAGAGAATTTTCGAAGATCAGCACTCAAGTCACCTGAACAAGCTTTTATTTTTTCCACCTCCCCTTTTTATCAATTAATAGTAACGATTGCTATAAAATTTAGTAATGATTATATTTAATAAAATAAAAATAGCTATATATAAATTATTATAAAAATTCTGAAATTAATTTTGAACCTTTGAACCTACAAAAAAATTTATCGTCATATATAGTGGAAGTCGATGAAAAAGAAAAAAATGAAAAAGGAGGGGATAATATGAGCGAAATCAGAAGATATGAAAACAGAAACTTCTTTGAACCATTTGAAACATTAAGAAGAGAAATTGAAAGATTATTCGATGATTTTGGAACATTAGATACATTAGAAAGACCTGTAATGCCTGTAGCAATGCCAAAATTAGACATTTACGAAACAGAAAAAGAAATAGTAATTGAAGCAGATGTTCCAGGATATGACAAGAAAGAAATCAACATAAAATTAGATGATGACATATTAACAATTTCAGCAGAAAAGAAAGACACAAAAGAAGAAAAAGGCAAAAATTACTTAAGAAGAGAAAGATTCTTTGGAAAATTTGAAAGAGCTATAAAACTTCCAGATTACATAGACTATGAAAAAATAAAGGCTCACTTTAAAGATGGTGTTTTAAAGATTGAAATTCCTAAACTTCCAGAAAAGGTTAAAAAGTTCAAAGAAATTAGTATTGATTAATAGATAAAATTACATTACCCCCTTTATTAAAACAACACCCCTGATTTTCAGGGGTGTTATTTTTATTTTAATTCATATTTTTCATCTTTAATTATATCTATAAATTCGAATTTTATTGAGTCATTTATTTCAACTATTAAAATACTATGTGGAGTATTATTCTTTGGCAAAGAAACACTTCCCGGATTAATAATTGTTATATCTTCTTTTTCTTCAAATTTAGGAATATGCGTATGTCCATGTATTAAAAATTGGCATTTATATTTTTTAGCAAGATTTTCTGCATCCTCAATTGTAGGATCCCAGCCATGTGTGAAGAAAAAATTAAATGAGCCATAACTTTCCACAGCATATGGAACCGGTTCAGGTATATTTAATAATTTCATATCTATTTGAGAATCACAATTACCTGTAATAAACGTTTTTCTTTTAAATTCATTTAATTTTTTAGATAATTCCATAGGATTATAACCTTCAGGCAAAGGATTTCTTGGTCCATGATATAAATAATCACCAAGATGGATAACTCTATCTGCTTCTTTTAAATACTTATACGCCTTTTCAAAATAAAACAAAGAACCATGTGTATCGCTTATTATAGCAAGTTTCATTTTTGCACCTCCAAAAAATACTTTTATTTAGCACATTTATATTTTATCATAATTTTACAACAAAAATAAAAATATGATATAATTAAGAAAAATCAACTATTTGAGGGGGAAAAGGTATGGAAATTTTATTTCTTGGAACAGCCGCTTCAGAAGGATATCCAAATCCATTTTGTTCCTGTGAAAACTGCCAGAAAGCACGTGAAGAAGGTAAAAAAAGCATTAGACTACGTTCAAGTGTTTTAATCGATGATAATCTATTAATTGATTTTGGACCTGATATAGTAGCTTCTGCAAATAGATTTGGAAAGGATTTAACAAAGGTAAAACATATACTTATAACTCATGGTCATTCAGATCATTTATTCATAAAAAACCTCGATTACAGAAATCCTGTTTTTTCCGGAACGTTCGATCAATTAGATCATGTTGATTTAATTGTTCCAAACAAATTGGGTTCAATAATAAAAGAAAGAACCGAATTACATAAAATCAGTCTTATGTCAGTAGAACCTTTTATTACACTACATATAAATGGATATATAGTATATACATTAAAAGCAAATCACACTTCAGAATACGGTGAAACACCTTTAAACTTCCTTATTGAAAAAGATAATGACTGGCTATTATACGGAGTGGATACAGGCATTTTTCTCCCGGAAACAATAGAATTTATAAAAGAAAAATTAAATGGAAAGATTATAAATAAAGTTATTCTTGATGCCACAATGGGAATTAACAAAAAATATCAATTCCATATGGATTTTGAAGAAGTTATTTCAACAAAAGATTTTTTTGAAAAAATGGGAATTATCGATAATAACAGTAAAGTTATCGCTACACATTTTTCTCATCTTCACAATCCAATTCACTCAGAATTAGAAAAATTATACTCAACTAAAGGTATTATAACTGCTTTTGATGGACTTAAAATAAAATAATCGGACGGTTTTAACCGCCCGATTATTTTTTATATATTTATTACTTATTTAATGCTGTTTTTATCTTTTCAACTGCTTCTTTTAATGCCTGTGCAGGTTCTGCCTGACCATTGATAATCTGGCTTAAAGCATCACCCATTGGTCCCCATACTGCACCCATTTCCGGAACATTTGGCATTGGTTCTCCGCCAGCTGCACTCTTTACAAATCCATCTACTATTTCTTTTGGAACTGGTCCACCTTTTTCTTCGATTATTGCTGCTACATCTGTTCTTGCTGGTAATCTTGGATCTGCAAGATAGAACTGATATACTCCTTCTTTTGTTGCAAGATAATTAATTACAAATTCTTTTGCCAATGCTTTGTTTTCGCTTCTTGCATTTATCATTAATCCCTGTACTCCAACAAATGGTTTTCCATAATGTCCATCTGATAATTCTAATTCTGTTAATGGTAATACTCCAAAATCAATACCAGCATTTATATAATCTTTTACTGCCCATGGTCCATTGATTATCATTGCTGCTAAACCATCTTTAAACATTGAATCCATTGTTCCATAATTTGCACCCTGTGGAATTAATCCTTCATCAAAGAATGATTTTATTAATTCTGCCCCTTTAACTGCACCTTCATTTGCAAGCCCTATATCTGTTGTGTCATATCCATTTTCTTTTGTCCATTTAAATACATATCCACCATTTCCTGCTATAAATCCATATGAGAAATAGAAGTTACCTGCATCATATACTAATCCTAATGTTTCATCTGTTGTATATTCTGCTGCTAATTCTTTTAATTCTTCTATTGTTTTTGGTGGTTCTTCAACATAATCTTTATTGTATAATAATGCAACTGCTTCAATTGCATATGGAACACCATATAATTTTCCATTTACTGTGAACGCATCTAGTCCTGATTTTGCAAATTTATCTGTTTCTATTGCTGAAAATGGAATTGAATCAATAAGTCCATTTGCTGCTAATTCTCCAACCCAGTCATGAGCCCCTATAATAATGTCTGGACCTTCTCCTGCCTGTGCTGCTGTTAAGAATTTTGATTTTATATCTCCAAAGTTTACCTGTTGTACTTCAACTAATATTCCTGTATCTCTTGTAAACTTTTCTCCATATGTTTTTATGAAATCTGCCTGTTTTTCTGAACACCATATAACAATTTTGTTAGATGCTGCAAATGATGTAATTGCAAAAATTACCAATAATAAAATAATACCAAACTTTTTCATCTAAAACCCTCCTTTGATGTTTATATATCTTTTTTGTAACAAGTTACAAAATTAATTATAACACAAAAAATACTTTTTTCATTTACTTTTTCCGGTATTGTAAAGCCAAAAATGTCGATAATATTCAAATATTCTTAATAAAATTTCAAATTCTTTATTTTATAACTAAAAATAGCATATTTTGGTATTCAATTTTATATCCAATAAAAAACCGATTATATATCTCATCTGTAAATAAAGTCGATTCTATATCAAAAGTTGCTGCATTATCTATATATGAAAAAGAATTAATATCAAAGTTTGTTTTAAGCATATTTTCTATTGTTTTATATTCTTCTGTTGAAATATCCTCAACTTTTATTCTTATTGGCAATCCATTTGCAAGATAATCCATCCATTTTTTTATTATTTCCATAGAAATATCATCGCTTATTAAAGAAGAAACCTTATTAATAGCTCTATTTATTGCACCATCAACAGTTATATCAGCACCACTGGAATTTTTCGCCATACCTGTTATAAGCTTTCCATTGCCAACCCAATATACTTTTAAATCCAGATTAGCTCTGGCTGTTTTTAAACCTTGATATTCTCCTAAATATTTACTATGTATATCTCCAACAATCAAAACATCAAAATCAAATAACTCCTTACTTAAGTCAATAGAATTGTAACTTTTCAATTTATATTTCATAAGTTCATTACTATGAACAACGTTAAATCCATATTTTTCAGTTAGTTCACTGGCAATTATATTTTCTGGAGAAAAATTATACTTAAGACTATTCTCTTCAAAAACATGTATTAATATTCCTATTCTTGGTTTTCTCATCTGTTGTAAAATATAGAAATAATCTTCATCTGGAATTTCTGGAGAAACATAATATTTTACTTTTACCGTGAATATTCCATCTTTTTCACTTTTTTCCAGAATTTCTGATTTCTTTATAAATCCATATGTTTTTGATAATATTTTTTTATCCACTAATTTATAATTTCTCACAGTTGTTTGACTATAAACCTTCATACCTACAATATTTTGCAACGCCTGAACCCTTGCATTGGCCTCAGCATCTTTATAACTTATTCCTTCTCCAATTACCACTATTTCTTTATATAATACTTCTGAAATATTGCTAAAACTTTTAAATATATCTTCCTTTTTATTTTGCTGACTCGAACATCCTGAAAAAATTATTAATAAAAATAATAAAATTAAAAAAACTGTTTTTCTCATTTACATTAACCTCCCAGATGATACCTACCATTTTCTTCAAATATAATCTTATTCATTACCAGAATTGTTAAACGTTGCAACACAAGAGGTGTTGAAAGCCTGGTATAACTAACAATACCTTCAAATGTGTTATATCCATTATCAATTGCCATAATTATTTTTAAATCATCTTCATTTTCTATTCTTTTTGTTTTTTTATTTTCTTCTATATTAAATATCTCTTTTAAAACCTTTTCAGAAATCAAAGGAATTGCTCCATTATAAATTAATTCATTTGTACCCTCTGAACTTTTTCTTGTTATATCTCCAGGAATAGCATATACATCTATCCCGCTTTCAACAGCCAATCTTGCGGTAATTAAAGAACCGCTTTTTTTAGCCGCTTCAACTACTATAATGCCTTCGCTTAAACCAACAATTATTCTATTTCTTTCTGGAAATCGAAATGGCGTGGCAGGCGTCCCCGGCCTATACTCTGACACAATACATCCACCATTATTCAGGATATCTTCATATAACTTCACATTACTTCTCGGATAAGCAACATCAACTCCACTACCAAGCACAGCAATAGTTTTTCCAGACTTTAAAGCTCCTTTGTGCGCTGCCGCGTCTATCCCAAAAGCCATTCCACTAACTACTACATACTTTTCAGCAAGTATCTTTGCAAAATTTGTTGATATATTTCTTCCATATGCAGTACATTTTCTAGAGCCAACAATTCCAATGGACTTCTCATATAATAAATCAATATTTCCTTTTACATATAATACCAATGGAGGATTGTATATTCTCTTTAATTTTTCAGGATATTCATTATCAAAATATGTTATTATTTTTATCCCTTTTGCTTCAACATCTTTATAAAATTCTTCCAATTTACCATAGTCTATTAACGGAATCCTATTTTCTTTCAAATGTTTTAGAATTTTTAAATTATCTTCTTTTAAAAATTCCTTCATCCATATAAGACTATTTCGATTCATTGGCAACATCCTTTTTATGTTCTTTAATTTCTCTTGTTAAAAAATAATTTAAAGTAGTTCTAATTGCTATAATAGATGCTAATTTACCAATATCATCCCATGTAGGCGCAACTGTTGTTTTTAATATACTCGCACCAATCAAAAAACTCAAACTCAAAGAAAATGAATGCCCTAATTCAAGCCTACTTTCCCAAATAGCATCTTCTGATCTATCCCCAAATAAAACATCCCTTATAAAAATTCTAAATGCCACTATCATTCCAAAAACAATTACAACAATAGCCAATATATATGAAAAATCGGCAATATAATCAACAAGAATTTCAACATAATGATGCAAATTCATAAAAATTCCCCCTCTTCTTACAGGCATTTATTATAATTATAACATAGGATGTTTAATAATAAAAAAAGTGAAAACTGAATACTCGCAGAACACCCATCTGTATATATAAAGAAAAATAATATGAACGAAGACTAAGAATTTCCCAAAGCAAAGATTACAGGATAGTTGGAAAAAATAAAAGTTCTTTAAAAATATCATTCTAGAAAACTTCATAAAAAGATTCACTCATGCGACTCGATTGCTAATCCTCAAAAACTGCTCATATACGCTGGGGCGCTCAGATTCCCCATCCCTGGGGAAGCTTCGCTCAAAAAAACATCCTGTTTTTTTGTCCCTCTTCATTCGCAGTTTTTTTCGGGCAATCTTCGAGCATTCGTTCATCTTTTTATTCAGTTTTCTTTTATGTTTTACTTATATAATAAAATCTTTTATGTTTTACTTATATAATAAAATATAATAAGAAATAAGAAAATAGAAATAATAATATGAGCGAAAACTTGAAAATTCCGAAGAGAAACAACTATGATTGAGAAAAATAAAAACGAACGAAAACTCGCAGGTTGCCAGGTTGTATAAAAGAAAGTAGAAAAATAATATGAACGAAGACTAAGAATTTCCCGAAGCGGGGATTACAGGATAGTTGGAAAAAATAAAAGCGAGTGAAGGCTCGCAGAGTGCCTGAGAAAATTGTGAGTGGAAGGGGTCAAAATCACACGGATGTGATTTTGAGTGAAGACGAACATGGACGTGAGTCTGCAACGACCCCTGAGAACGAGCAATTTTCGAAGATTAGCACTCAAGTCGTACAAATGAACTTTTATTTTTCTCAATCAACATCAAAAGGACGAACACAAATGTGAGTCTGCACATAAAATAAAAACCGGTGAGAATTTTCTCACCGGTTTTTATTTTAATCATCTATAATTACTTTTCAACACCTATTAACTTCTTTACAAATGTTGGAAGCGCGAAACTTGCAACATGTATTTCTTCATTATAATATTTTAATGTATCTTTCTTTTCAAAATTCTTTAATTTTTCAGGATTGAAATCCTTTAATGGATCTAGTCCCTTTGAAGCAAATGTATAACTCCACATTCCTGATGGATATGTTGTCATGAATCCCATATAAACCTTTGCTACAGGAAATGCGTTCTTTATTCTGTTGTATGCAATTCCCACCCATGCTCTGTCATAGAAAGGATCTTCTGTTTCTGCTGAGAATACACCGTTTTCTGTCAATGCATCTCTACATGCTTTATAGAAATCTTCTGTAAATAAGTGTCCACCTTCACCTGCTGTTGGATCTGTTGAATCAACAATAATTACATCAAAATAATCTTTGAATTGCTTTATATATTCTGCTCCATTTTCATTAACTATTTTCAATTTTGGATTATCAAATTCAACACTTGTTGTTGGCAAATATTTTCTTGCTGCTTCAATAACCATTGGGTCAATTTCACACAAAATTACTTCTTCTACTGATGGATGTTTTAAAACTTCTCTTGTTGAACCTCCATCTCCACCACCAATTACCAATACCCTTTTTGGATTTGGATGAATGAACATAGGAACATGAACTAACATTTCATGATACATAAATTCATCTACTTCTGTTGTCATTGTAATTCCATCTAAAGAAAATACTCTACCCAATTCTGGATTTTCAAACACATCTACCCTTTGATATTCACTCTGACCAGAAAATAAAATCTTATTCATTTTCATGAATAATCCTACATCGCCACCTGTATACCATTCCATGTATAATAAATGTCTGCCTGGTTCTAAATTCTTTTCCATTCTTATCCCTCCCTTAAGCTTCTACCTTGTGTGGAGAATTTTCATCAATACCAATTTCTTCATAAACGCCTCTTAAATGTTCTACTGTTTGTGCCCTTTGTGAATTAAATGCTTTCTTTAAAAATTCAAATCCTTTCCATGGATCAACATGATCGCCACATGTATAGATATCAACGGATGCGTATCCATATTCTGGCCATGTATGAATAGCAAAATGTGATTCAGAAACTATAACAGCTCCACTTACCCCATGGGGCAAAAATCTGTGGAATGTTGAAGTTACAAGAGTTGCTCCTGATTCAATAGAAGCCTTTTTCATTAATTCTTCAATTTTATCTACATCATCTAAAATATCTTTATCACATTCATAAAATTCTGCTACAATATGTCTTCCCAATGATTTTGCCATATACAACCCTCCCCATGGTATCTATTTTATTTTTATTTAATGTATTTCAATCCACAAAACTCTTGCTTTCTTTTTTCTGCTTGCGTTTTTTATATAATGTTTTTTATCTGATTTAAAATAAAATGCATCTCCCGTTTTTGCTTTGTATTTTGCATTATCAAGCCACAATTCTATATTTCCTTCAAGGACATATCCAAATTCTGATCCTTCATGATAATCTTCTTCCTCTGTTTGAGACTGCGGTTCAAGCTCAACTATCATCGGCTCAATCTTCTTTACTTCAGTATCAGTCATTAATAATTCTTCTTTAACTCCATCTGGCGTATCATACAATGGGACTCTTTCGCTTTTTTTATATATAATCTTTTTTTCCTCAAAGTCAGAAAAAAATTCTTTTAAATTTGTTCCCAACGCTCTCAAAATCATTTCAAGACTTTCAAGTGTTGGAGACGTTAAATCACGCTCTAACTGAGAAATAAAACCTCTTGTTAAATCTGCTCTAACAGCAAGTTCTTCCTGAGTTAATCCCCGTGAAAGCCTTAATTTCTTCAGTTTCTCCCCTATTTTCATAATATCACCTGTATTTTTAAATGCGTTATTTATGTAACTTATATTAAACAATTCTATACCGCTATAATAAAGCTTTACAACATTTTTTTCAAAAAAAGTTCTTTTAAAAATCGTATTTTTAGATTTAAAAATGAACGGTATAATAAACAATACGTTTATTATTATAATCTTTTTTTCTTTATATGTCAACAAAAAAACATATCAAAATGTTAATATCAATATTAAATTTTTTTGACATACATACTTCGTATAAAATACAAATAGGAAATTCATCTATTTTTATAAAATCATAATTAATGATATAATAAAATTAGACGATAATACATATGGAATTTAGTAGGAGGTTATAATATGAACGATAAAATAAAAGTAAAGGTAATTTACGAATCTGACAATCAAAATTTTGACAGAGAATTTTCAAAAGAACAATTTTCAAATTTCAATGAATTAGTCAATTTCTTTCAAACAGAAAAATTGAATTCTGTTCTTGTTGGAATGAAAATAAACGGGAAAGATATACCTATGAAATTCTATGACGAATTAAAAGGTGCATATTTTGAAGGCGGAGAAGAGGTCGAACTTACATTTGATGATCTATATGGCCTTGTAAAAAAATTGCTCCTTGAAGGAAAAGAATATATAGATAAGATTGAAAAATCACTTGAAAATGTTTCCAAAGAGGTTATGTTAAACACAGAAGAAGGGCATAAAATGTTAAAAGCGTTAGCTGAAGGTTTGCAGGCAATGAATACAATAATAAATCAGGCTTCCAATGTATTAAACAAACAATTTATAAGTGATGAAGACATGGAAAAACAAAAAGAGATTTTGGAAAAAATAATAGAATCACAATCAAATGCAGATAATGTAGAAATTTCGGATATTTTAGATTATGATTTTCCTCAAATATTAGATATGTTTAAAGACGCTTTTGAAAGGGCTATAAATGAAATTGAGTGAGGTGATAAAATGTATCAACCAAACAGTTATTATCCAAATACTGCAAATGCAAACGATAGATACCTCGAAAGTATGGTTAAAACCGCAAGTCCTGCTAAATTAGTTGAGCTTTTGTATGTAAATGCCATTGAAAGGTTAAATAGAGCTATAAAATATATAAGGGATAAAAAACTACCGGAAGCACATAATCAAATTGTGCGCGTAGAGGATATTGTAATGGAATTAAATCTTTCTCTGGATATGGAAAAAGGTGGAGAAATCTCAAAAAATCTAAGAGCATTGTATAGCTATATGTACAGAAGATTATTAGAAGCAAATTTAAAAAAAGACACAGAAATTCTTGAAGAGGTTAAGGGACTTTTAAACACATTATTAGAAGCATGGAGAGAAGCCATGAAACAGGCTGGCGATGTTATAAAGCAACAGGTAAATCAGCAACCAAGAAAAGGACTTGATATTTCAACATAAAGAAAAATAATAAAACGCCTTCCAAATGGAAGGCGTTTTATTATTTTTAACAACAATTAAAATTGTAATTCTGCACCTAATAACAATGGCCATGGAAAGAACAATGGTTTTACATAAATACCATTTATTTCTATTGGTTCAATCTGGAATCCTATTCCATAATCAAAACTAAGAACCATATTATCAGTTAAAGCTATTCCACTCATGTTCTTTTTAGCTTCATCACTTAATGCTGAAAAGTAATAATCCATTGTAACTCCCAATTCAAGACCTGGAATCCATTGCAATCCAAAAATCTTAAATCCCAAAATAGGTGTTCCAAAAAATGCAGATGTTTTTCCGGTTAATAAGAAGGATCCATATGTTTCATCCTCTAATCCCAGAACACTTGCATCAAATTCTGCATAATTTAATCCGCCACCAACATATACACTTGCATCTAAGACTTCTGAATTTTCTTTTCCCAAAATAGGTTTTAAATCATAGATCTTTGAGGTATCAAAATCATATCTTACTCCACCATATACCCCATATCCACTAAAACCAATAAAAATATCCGTCCATCCATAAGCTCCTACAATTGTTGTAGGTGAAGAAAATACAACCATGCTTAAAACTAACACACTAATAAATAACAATGCTTTTTTCATACTCTCCCCCCTCTTCCGGAATAATTTATCTAATAGTAATTATAACATATTTTTATTCTAAATTCAAAATAATATTAAAAATATAAATATTATAATAATTAGATGATATAATTAAAATACCAAACAAATTTAAAGGCGAAAGGAGAATTTCATGCAAACAAAAATTTTAGAAATAGATCCTTTAAATTTCCAGCTTGAAAAAATAAAAGAAGCAGCTGAATATATAAAAGCTGGAAAATTAGTGGTTTTTCCTACAGAAACCGTTTATGGGTTAGGCGCAAATGCTCTTGACGAAACTGCAGTAAAAAATATCTTTATAGCTAAAGGAAGACCTTCAGATAATCCTTTAATTGCTCATTTTAGTGATATAAAAGATATATTGGATTTTGTGGAAATAGATAAAAATTTATTTGAAAAAATAAAAATACTCACTCCAGGTCCAATAACCTTTGTTTTGAAAAAAAAGAAAAATATACCGGATATTGTAACAGCTGGGCGAAATACAGTTGCCGTAAGAATTCCTGCACATCCAATAGCTCGCGCTTTAATTAAAGAATCAAACACACCAATAGCCGCTCCAAGCGCTAATCTTTCAGGGAAACCCAGTCCTACCGATCCACAACATGTTATCGAGGACTTAAATGGCAGAGTAGATATAATAATAAATGGAGGAAAGGTTGATTTTGGTCTTGAATCAACAGTTATAGATTTAACAGAAAAGATTCCAACATTATTAAGACCTGGACCAATTACTCCGGAAAAATTACGTGAAATATTTGGAAAAATAGAAATTCCTGAATTTATATATGGAAAAGCAAAAGTTGATGTTGCCAGAGCCCCTGGAATGAAATACCGACATTATGCTCCAGACAAAAAAACTATCCTCATAGAATATTCAGAGAATAGAATAGAAAAAATACATCAACTTGCTAAAAATTATAAAAATCCTTTAATTATTGCTTTTAAAGAAGATGAAAAATATTTTTCTGAGATAGATACATTAATTTCTGGAAGCATAGAAAATTACTTTGAAATAGCAACAAATCTATTTGCTTTTTTAAGAGAAGCTGATAAAACCAACAATGATGTTATAATTATAGAAGGAGTAGAAGATAAAGGATTGGGAATATCCATAATGAACAGATTGAGAAAAGCTGCAACAGAAATATGGAGGTAAAAAATGAGACTATTATTTGATGTAGGAAACACTCATATGGTAATAGGATTATTTGAAAATGACTTTTTAAAAACCTGGCGAATTGGAACAAAATCATTTGAAACAGAAGATGAATTATTTTCACATTTATACTCACTTTTATCAAGAGAAGGCATTTCTGAAAATGAAATAGACACAGTTATAATTTCTTCTGTTGTGCCTTCTGTAAATTATATACTTGAAAAGTATGCAAGCAAATATTTTAATGTAGAAGCAATATTTGTAAATGCTGCTCAATTAAAAGGAATGGAATTAAGGGTTGATTATCCTCGTGAAGTTGGTGCTGATAGAATAGTAAATGCATTGGCTCTAAAAAAATATTACGGAAATAACGCTATCTCCATAGACTTTGGAACTGCCATAACAATAGATGTAGTATATAATGGCGATTTTATAGGTGGCGCCATTATACCAGGAATAAACACCCAGATGATGGCATTATTCTCAAAAACCGCAAAATTACCACAGGTAGAATTTAAATTCCTTGACTATACCGTTGGAAAAAATACCATTGACAATATTCAAATAGGTATAATAAAAACGGTAGTATATGGTATACAAAAATTAATCTCAGAAATAAAAAAAGAATATAATACAGATTTTAAAGTTGTACTTACCGGTGGAATTGGCAGGAGTTTAAAAGGGGTAATAAAGGAATTCGAAGTATATGATCAGTATTTAACCTTAAAAGGATTAAATGTATACTATGACCTATTAAAAGGTGATAATAAATGAAGCATTTTTTGCTAATAAACCCCTGGATATACGATACAGCAGCATATGATTTCTGGTTGAAACCATTAGGGTTGTTATATGTAGGTGGAATATTAAAAAAAGAAGGATTTCAGGTAAGTTTATTGGACTTAATGAACAGATATGATAATTACTTTGTAAAAAACGACAAAATAAAAGATAGATATTACGGCACAGGAAAATTTCATTATGAAAAGGTTGAAAACCCACCTGTATTAAAGGATATACCAAGAAGATTCAAGCGTTATGGTCTTCCAAAAGAAGAGTTAAAAAAAAGACTGGAAAATTATTCAGATATAGATGGAATAATAGTTACCTCTGTAATGACATATTGGTATTATGGAGTATACGAAACAATAAAAGAAATAAGAAAAATATTTCCGGAAAAACCTATATTTCTCGGAGGAATATACGTTAACATAATGCCAGCACATGCCAAAAAGATTTTTGAAGAATTAAATGTACATATAATAAATGGAACAGGAACATTTGCAATTAACAAAATGCTGAAATATTATAATCTTCAAATAGATAATTTCAATTGGTTTGAAGAGATTGATCCAGCTTATGAATTATATAATTCCCAATTGCCACACGTGGTTATAACTTCATCAATAGGCTGTCCATTTAGATGTACATATTGTGTAACGCCAAGAATGTGGAAATATCAAACACGTAGCGTAAAGAAAATAATTTCCGGTTTAGAAACAATCTTATCAGAAAAACCTGTTAAAGATGTAGTTTTCTTTGATGACGCATTCTTGTTACATCCACAAAAAGAAGAATTACTAAATGAATTATCCAGATTCAATGTTAGATATCATTTGCCAAATGGCATTCATGCTAAACTTGTAACCCCAAAAATAGCTCGATTATTTGCTAAAGCTAATTTTAAAATAATTAAACTCGGTTATGAAACTTCAGATGAAGAATTACAGAAAAAAACAGGTGGAAAGGTTTCCAATGAAGATTTAAAAAATGCAGCAAATTATCTATTAAATGAAGGGCTTACAGATGTTTCTGCCTATATAATGGCCAATTTACCAGAACAAAAGGTAGACGATGTAAAAAAAGCTATAGATTTTTGTCTGGAAAATAATATAATACCTTCTGTAAATGAATTTACACCTATACCCAACACACCACAATATATGGAACTTGTTGAAAAAGGCTGGATTGATATAAATACTGATCCATTACTGCTTAACAATTCCATATTGCCATATTGGTGGAAATATGGTATGAGCGTTGAAGAAATAGAAGGAATTAAAAAATATCTACAAAAAAAGAAAGAAGAATACAATCTCCTTGGGAGGCATTAATATGAAAAATAACGAAAACTTAGAAGAAATAAAACTGTTAATTGACGAACTGGAAAAGATAGAGTCGTTAATAGATAGAATGATTAAAAATGAAGATTATGAAACAATGCCTAAAATCTTAGAACAAAGAAAAAAAATACTTGAAAAGATGTTACCATTTGCAGATAATGAAAAAATAAAAGAAAAAGCTCTGTCTATTATTGAAAAAGATAAAGAAAGAATAAATCATATAAAGCCTGAAATGGAAAAAATTAAAAAACTTTTAAAAACAACAAATAAAGGTAAAATCGCCATTAAAAATGGATATATGAAGGTAAACGAAGAAATTTCACGAAGAAAATTCAATTCTAACGGATAAACGAGATGTAACAGAATTATGGTATAATATGTTGAAAAATCATTGAAAAATGGGAGGGAAAAGTATGCCTTACGTAGATACTAAAGTTATACTTGAAAATGCAGATAAAAACGGTTATGGTGTTCCAGCATTAAATATTAACAACCTTGAGTTCTTACACTATATAATTGAAGCTGGAGTAAAAATGAATTCACCTGTTATTATTGAAACAAGTCAGGGTGCTATGAAATATGCAGGAAATGGCGATTTCAGAAAAGGTGCCGAATTATTTGTTAAAATGGTTAAAACATTTGCAGATGAAGTTGATATTCCTGTAGCTTTACATCTTGATCATGGTAAAGATTTCGAATATATAGTAACAGCAATAAAAGCTGGATACTCATCAGTAATGATCGACGCTTCAGAACATCCATTTGAAGAAAACATGAAAAGAACAAAAGAAATTGTAAGAATTGCACATGCTGCAGGTGTTTCAGTTGAAGCTGAACTTGGTCAATTAGCCGGTGTTGAAGATGAAGCTGTAGCAGCTGAAAATGTTCTTGTAAATCCTGAAGAAGCAAAAATATTCGTTGAAGAAACAGGTGTTGATTTCTTAGCACCAGCAGTAGGTACTTCACACGGAGCATTTAAATTTAAAGGAGAAGCAAAAATCGATTATGACAGAATTAAAAAGGTAAAAGAATATACAAAAATACCTTTGGTACTTCATGGCGCTTCATCAGTAGTTCCAGAATTTGTTGAAATTGCCGAAAAGCACGGTGCAGACTTTGGTGGAGCCAAAGGAGTTCCAGCAGATATCTTAAGAGAAGCTGTAAAATGTGGAATTAATAAAGTAAATACAGATACAGATTTAAGAATTGCTTTTGTTGCTGGTTTAAGAGAATTCTTAAACAACAACCCAAAAGAATTTGATCCAAGAAAATACTTCAAACTTGCCAAAGAATATACAATTAAGGTTATTTCAGATAGAATGGAAGTTCTTGGTTCAGCAGGAAAAGCAGAATTATTTAAATAATACATATATCATAAAAAAGGCCTGGATTTAAAAATCCGGGCCTTTTTTATGATATAATAATAATGTATTAACAAATATGTAAACCACAGAAAAGAGGTGAAGATATGGCAAACTTAAAAATACTTGTAGCTGATGATGAAGACTCTGTGAGATATAGTCTTAAACGACTTTTAAAAAAATGGGGATATGAAATCTATGAAGCTCAGGATGGTCAGGAAGTAATAAATATGATCTTACCTTCTGAGCCTGTACAATTAATGGAAAAGAAAATACACGTGAATTTTATAATTTTAGATTTAAAAATGCCTGGAATTGATGGATTTGAAGTGTTAGAAAAAATATCAAATACCTTTATTGAACGAAAACCATACATAATAGTTCTAAGTGGTATTGAAGATAAAGATAGTATTGTTAAGGCTTTGGAATTAGGTGCTGATGACTATATGACAAAACCATTTGAAATTCATGAATTAAAGGCACGTCTTAAAGCAGCAGAAAGACATCATGCACTGGAAATAAAAGATTCATTTATTTTAATGCTATCTAAAATGACGGAATTTAAATCCTTTGAAACTGGAAAACATATAGAAAGAGTCCAAAAATTTGCGGTATTACTTGCAAAAGAATACTTTCATCTTATAGGCAAAGAACCTGATATCTCATTTCTCTATGAATTACATCATGCAGCACCTTTACACGATATTGGAAAACTACTTATTCCTGAACAGATCTTATCAAAACCCGGGCCTCTATCAGCAAATGAATTTGAAATAATGAAAATGCATACTGTCTATGGCGCACGAATGTTAAGCGAAATCTCTGAAGAAACAATGTCATTTGAATACTTTAAAACCATCCATGAAGTGGTTCTTCATCACCATGAGCGCTGGGATGGAAAAGGCTATCCTGAAGGATTAAAAGAAGAGCAAATACCGCTTTCCGCACGAATTGTATCGTTATGTGACACATATGATGCCATAACTTCAAAAAGAGTTTATAAAGATGCTCAAAGTCATGAATTTGCAGTTAATGAAATATTGGCTGGAAAAGGAACACAATTTGATCCAGAAATAGTTGAAGCTTTTGAAAATATCCAACATCTCTTTAAACAGTTACGAGAAAAATTCACCGACTAATTTATTAAATTTTAGGGGGGATTTTATGAAAAAAATATTTATCTTTATCTTTATTATTCTATTAATTTCTGTATTTTTAATAATTTCATGTTCAAAAAATCCTGTTAAGGTTGGTGTAATTACAGCCTTATCTGGCAGAGCAATGCCCTCAGGAAAATCCTTAATTGAAGCTATTAATCTTTATATCAGGGAAAACAACCTTGAAAGCAATATAACCGTTATTCCTGCTGATGATAGCTGGGATCAGGAAAAGATAGAAAAAGAGTATAATCGTTTAAAAAAAGAAGGTGTCAGATTTATAATTTTTGGCACCACTTCAAGCTCATTAAATAGAGTATATAAAAAACTAAAAACTGACAACATTTTAGGTCTTGTTATCTCTGCTACTTCTCCTAAATTTAAGGGAATAGACGACAGAATTATTAGAACAATTCCCGATACAGAAAAAGAACAAAAAGAAATAGCTAATTTTCTTAATAAGAAAAACATAAAAGATATCTTTGTCATAGTAGATTCCTCAAACCCTGTATACACTGAGGCAGCATATGAATATTTTAAAACTTATTTTAAGGGACATATTGAACATTTGAAGGTTAATTTTAAAACAGATGGATATATTGACCTTATTACAAATGCATATAAAAACCAGAATAATGTATATATTATTGCCGGTTTAATTGGAGAAGTTGGAATGGTTATTCAGGAATTAAAATTAACAAATTCAAATGTAAATATTATAACCACTCCATGGGTACGAAGCAAAGGGCTTGAAATAGCTGCTGGAGATTATCTGAAAAACGTTATTGTCCCTTCACATTATCCATATGAATACACAGGAAAATTAAAGGATTTCTATGATTATTTTATAAATGATTTAAAAGAAGAACCTTCTTTACATGCATTTTTAGGTTATGAAATTATGCAAATTTTCTGGGAATCTTACAAATCAGGAAATAATACACCAGAAAAAATGGAAAAATTTATTACAGAACATGAATTTAAAACTATTTTTGGTAATGTAAAATTCGACAAATATGGCGAAAGCTCTAAAAATATGTATTTTGGAATTTATGATGGAAATAAATGGGTAGAAATAATCAATTAAATTAAGCGGTGATAACTATGCTTAATAAAAAAAGAAATTTCATTGAATACTTTAATTATATTATCATCTTCACATTTATAATATTCGCAATTATCTCCATTATTATAACAAAAACAACCACGTCAGCATTAAAAGAAAATGAGCTTGAAAAACAGGAAAAATTAATGGATTTAACAGAGTACAACGTAAAAACCTTAATAGATCAATGGATGAATGTAATAAAAGTTGATCTATACACAACACCTGATTATATTAATATAAAATTATTTCACCTCGAATATATAAAAGGGGCTTATTCTTTTGATGAACATTATAAAATAAAAAATATTCTAAAACAAGGTTCAGAACATCTAAAAAAAGATTTTTCAGTAAAATATTATAAAAACACATGTCAAAATATGGTTGTTGGTGAATACAGGGTTTTGCCTTTTGTATTTTCACCTTTATCCTCTTCTCCGGAAATCTCAGCAATTGTAAAATACGATAATAATCTGTATTATATCTTTATCTTTGATAATGAATTTATAAAATCAGAAATATTAAAATTCGTTCCTGAAAAAACATACATTATATTCACAATGAATAAAAATGTTGTTTTCTTAAATAATTCTCCGTATGAAATTAGAATAATAAACAACAAAGAAGAGCTTAAACAATTTTTTGGTGCAAACGCCGTAATCTCTTCAAAAAAACTCGATTTTTTTAGCGGTAATATTTATTTTATAACTCCATTTGAAAAATTTTCAAATAGCCTTTTCTATTTAAAACTATCTTTTCTAATAATTTTATTAATGCTAATAATAATCTTTATAATAATCCATACACTTGAAAGAAGTTTTATTCATGAAATGAAGCAAATTACCCAATGGGGAAGAAATTGGAATCCAGGAGATATTATTCTGCAAAAAGAGACTCATTTTAATGAAAATCATCTTATAAATAATGCATTTATAGCTCTTATGAACAATGTAAATACAACACTTAAACAACTCAAAGAAACACAGTTTGAACTTATGCAAAGCCAGAAAATGGAAACAATGGGTTTAATGGCCGGTGGATTTGCTCATGATTTCAATAATATACTCACCGTTTTAAAAACAGAAGTAGAACTTATGAAATATACAGATGATCCCGAAGAAATAAATGAATCATTGGAAAATATTGAAGAATCAATAAAAAGGGCAAGTAATATAATAAAGCAAATGCTTGTTTTTTCAAAAAAAGGAGATGTTAACTTTGAAACATTTAATTTCAATGAATTTATAAATAATACATATAAGCTACTGAGAAAAGGAATTCCATTAAATATAAAATTATCCATAAACAATAACATAGATAATAATGTTAAAATATTCGGTGATCAAAATCAGCTAACTCAGGTATTACTAAATCTAATTACAAATGCTCGTGACGCTGTAAAAAATGTTGAAAAACCTGAAATTATAATAAATATATCAACAGAAATAATAGAAAATAATAATTTCATAAAGCTACAGATAATAGATAATGGCACAGGAATTCCAGAAGAAAATATTAAAAAAATATTTGATCCATTTTATACTACAAAAGGGAAAAAAGGCACCGGACTTGGTCTTGCAATAGTTAACAAAATAATATCAGATCATAATGGAAAAATAGAAGTTTCTTCTTCTCCAAATAAAGGAAGCATTTTTTCAATCTATCTACCAACAACCACCGATAAAATTATATTTAATGAAATGGATATAATATATGAAACCACAAATCTCAAAGGAAAAAATATATTAATTGTAGACGATGAAATTGGAATAAGAAAAAATTTAAAAAAACAATTTGAAAAAATGGGAGCAACAGTTTATACTGCCCATTGTGTAAAAAATGGAATTGAATTATATGAGAAATTTAAAGATATTATAGATATTGTTATTACAGATTATATGATGCCTGAAGAAACAGGGGATAAACTCGTAGAATATATTAGAAGATATAATCCAGATGTTAAAATTGTAGTAATCACAGGATATTTATCAGATGAAGTTAGAGAGAAGCTTGAAAAATTCAATGTTTTAATTCTAAATAAACCTTTTGAGTTTGCTGAATTAATAACTGCAATAACCAGATAAAAATAAAAAGCGAGCATAATGCTCGCTTTTTTATTTTATTTCAAATTTAAGAACTCCATCTTTGCTTTCTATTACAATAGTAACTTCTTTATCAATTTTTATTGTATCAGAATATGTTTTTTCATCTTTATCTAACTTGGCTTCGAATTTATAATCACCTTTATCTAGATCTTTTATTTCTACCTTTTTTCCGCTTTCTACATTTAATGATTTAACAGGTTTACTATCCTTATATAATTTTAAATTTATAGTTGTAGAGCTTCCATCTGTATAATATACACTATTAACAACTGCTATATTTACCTTACCTGAAAACATTGAAGTAACATCAAGATCCGTACATGATGAAACTGAAATTATTAATATACTTAGAAGTAAAAATATTCCTATTTTTTTCATTTCACACACCTCACTTTGCATTTTTAATTATTTCTTCATAGATCTGTGTAAACTTTTCAACGCTCATATTTAATGAAAGCTCTCCATCACCTGTATATAATTCATCTTTATATGTATCATATATAGCTACATTTTTATTTGATCCATATTTAATATATGCAAATCTTCCATATTGATCATAAAATTCTATATCCTGAATATTATTCAAACCTGCTAATCTTGTTGAATTTAAATCCAATACATTAAATTTGTATTTCTTTGCAAAATACTTAAACTTTGCATTATAGCTCAATTTTTCGTCTTCTGTTTGATAATTTACCACAAAATCAGATTCTATACTTGATCTTAAATCTATTTTATATAGATTATTACCTGTCTTTATTATTATATAATTCTCCGGTGAAATATAAATATCTGATTCATCGTTAATAATATCCTTATACTCTTCTGATAAATAATATATATTTACTTTTTTTGTTGCTGTTTGGGTTATATTACCTTCTTCTGGAAATTCCACTACAAACAATGGAATTGTGGTATTTGCTATTACTACATTCGTTGCCCCTCTTGTTAAGTCTTCAATAACCATTGTAGATTCAAGTGTGAAATTTTTAAATACTGCATATGCAGAATTATCTTTTGAATATACATCATAAATACCTTCAAATGTTGCTGTTGAAACAGGTGATTCTGATATATCTGCATTACTTGCTCCAACAAGTTCTATATCTGTATCTTTTACTATATCCTCAGGAAATAAATCTATTATATCACTAGTAGCTGTTGAGGTATTTATAGATACAAGTGTTGCTATCTTTGAATTTGATAATTCACCATATAATAACTTATCCGTGTTTAATAAAAATGGTCCTTTTTTATTTGATAAATCTGAAATTAAAACCGTTGCATTACCAGAAAGCCCTGATTCATTATACTCCCTAATCTTAAGAATTATTTTACTACCATCTTTTTCTTTCCATAATAATTTATCTTTTTCATTATTATTGTCCTTATTTTTTTGCAATACTTTAAAATACAAATTATCCTTATCCAATGTAATCTTCATTGATGTTGGTTGTTTTGAAATTTTTACATTGTTATCAAACATCAATAATTCATATTTATCTGTAGTAAATCCAAAAAGTTTTCCATTTGAATCAAATTGCAAAGGAGACCATGTTTTTCCGTTAGCCTCAACTCTTTCAGTATATAATTCTTCTGTAGAAATTGAATTTGGTAAATCTTTTCCTGCAGGATAAAGCAAAACTGTTCTTTTTTCATTATCTCCAAATTCAAAAGTTCCATTTACATAAACATTTCCATTTTCTTCATCCATTAAAACTGTATTTATATTCTGGGTGCTGAATTTTGTTAAAACTTCGCTATACCATAAAACCTTATCCAGGCCTGTTAATCTTAAATAGGATAAATTATTATCCTTATCTATTGTGATTAATCCAGAAACAACCTGATTCCCATCTTTATCATAACTTACATATAATCTGTTTTCATCTAAATTTATTAAATTTACATCTGGGTTTTCAATAAACGTTGGTTCTATAAATTCAACCTTTTCTTTTGTAACACAGCCAACAAACATTAACATAATCACTAATATAAAAATATAGATTAATTTTTTCATTCTTCACACCTCACTTTGTAATCATATTTTTTACTGCTTCTCTCTTTAACGATTCAACATCAACATTATTTAAAACCCTTATTACTTCCATCTTTTCATTATTTATTTTTGTTAAATCCAATATCCCATAAATAGGTTTATTTTCAAGGTCTGTACCTTCAAAATACATATATATTCCAAAGTCATCAGCAAATTTTGAATTTATTGTTTTAAACTTATATGGAATATTATTTCTTACAGCTAAATTCTTTAATTTTTCAAAATCAAGATTTACAGGTGTCATTAATCTAACTTGCATTTTATTACCTTTTATAATGAGATTAATATCTGCAGCATCTTTAACCTGTTCTTCCTGAACCTTTTTAAATTCTATTTTATATTCTGTTGAACTTGTTAAATCAAATCTTTTAATATATGATCCATCTTCAAGAGTTTTGTGTGGATCTGCTGGAACTATAGCAAAGAAATGTTTATTTAAAATCTTTTTTACTCCGTTATTTTCATTTTGTGGTTTTTCAAATAAATAAATTACCTTTTTGGTGAATAATGGATAATTATCCCTGTTATGAGGAACAACCAACACAGCATAATAACTTGCTTCGTTTTGATCATCCAGTGGAATTTGAACCTTATAATCTAAAATTATTTGAACCTTATACTTTATTGTTAAATCTGAAAATAAAATATATGTTTTCCCATCGCTATATATAGCACTTTCAATATTGTTTATTTTTATTGCCACATCTTTATTGGTTAATTTAACGCTTCCTCCAAGTTTTACATCAGAATTCTGTTCTATATCAGTAAAGAGCTTTAATTCTGTTGGTTTTGAACTACTTGCGTTTAAATTAAGATATTTTAGCTTGGATATATTTTCGGTATTATCAAGATAAACAATATATCCGGAATTTGACATAGCAATTGGATAAGAAACCTTATTTGATAAATCATATAATTCTTTAACCCCTGTAACAGTTTTTATCTTCTGTCCTTCTTCAAGAGTTGCCGTAACCCCTAATTTACCAACATAAATTTTATTTCCTGATGAATATACAATAAAATTATTTATTATCTGATAATAATCATTTGCAGAAAATTTATCCAGTGTCTTATTTTCTTTATCAACCAATCTATAATAATCACCTGTTTCATAGTCAAATGCATATAATCCTGCATTAGCTGTATTTATGAAATACAACCATCCTGTATTATCCATTTGAATTGGTTGCCATGAACCAGGGAATTTTTCATTTCTTGAAGTTAAAACATTGATTTTTAAATTTATATTTTCTGCTTCTGCATCTGGAATTCTCAAAATAGGATTTGTATTGGCATTTTTTAATAATACTATTTTCCATATCTTTCCGCTGCTTTTACCAATAGATATGGAAAAATTACCTATTAAATAATAATTTCCTGCAGAGATTCTTAAAATATAATCAATGTTGAAATCTGTAAATACAGAAGGTATTTCTATCTCTACCCTTGGATTTTCTGAAATTGATTCATCATAAATTTCCAATATCTTCTTTCCTTCTGTACCCGGTATAACAGCTGCCTTTAAAAGGTAATTGGTGGAATTATCAACAAAAATCTTTTGCTGATCCCAGAAAGCTTCTGCTCTTGATAAATTCTTTGTTTGTGAAGTAGTGGACACATTATTTTTTTTACCTCCAAAAGGATTTAAAAACGCCAATGGACCACAACTGCTTAAAATCATCATCATTCCTACCAAAAGTATCAGTAATAACTTCTTCATTAATCCAGCCCCCTTCAAAGTTATTTATTATAATAATTTTTTATAATATAGTTTTCTGGAGTATTTTCACCTTCAATTTGAAGAGCATACATATATCCATCTTTACTTGAAATATACAATATACCATCCTTTACTATTGGACTTGAAGATATCCCATATCCGCTCTTAAATATCCAATCAATCTTATAATCTTTATTCAACGCATATACTTTAGAATCAAGGCTTGCAAAATATATATATCCTTTATCATCAAATGTCGGCGTTGAAATAATTGGTCCATCTGTTTTAAATCTGGTAATAAGCTTTCCTTCTTTGTTTATAATATATAGATAATGATCTAAACTTCCAAAATAAATATTTCCATTTGAATCAATACTTGCCTTTGTCTGAATAGAACTATTTGTTTTAAATTTAAATACCAGTATTCCATCCTTTGTCAGTTTATATAGATAATTATCATCGCTTCCAATATATATATTTCCTTCATTATCTATAGACGGCGACGATTTTACAGCACCACTTGTTCTAAACTTCCAGTTTAACTCTCCCTTTTCATTAATAGAATAAACATATGAATCGGAACTTCCAAAGATTATATTTCCATCATAATAAGAAGGCATAGACGCAATATAATCTCCTGTTTTAAATGTCCATAAAATTTCACCATTTTTATCTATTGCATATAATATTCCATTAGATGTTCCTATATATATTTTACCATTTTTTACAAGAGGTGTAGAGATAATATCACCATCTAATTTCAATGTCCAGATTAACGTTCCATCTCTGGTAATTGAATATAATCTTCCAGAAACATCTCCAAAATATATTATGTTATTATCCTCTGTATTCGGAGAAGCAATAATTTCTGAATTTGCAAGGAATTTCCATTTTAAATTACCATTTGTAGTTAATGCATAGAAATATTTATCATAACTACCAAAATATATGCTATTTCCCACTATCAAAGGTGTATTTTCAACCCAGCCCAGTGTTTTAAAATTCCATTTTATCTTTCCATATGGATTTATTGTTTTAAATGACCACACTGGCCCTTCCTTTACTCCATTTCTAACATCTTTTACAACAACCTTCCAGTAATATACTGTTTTTGGAGATAATATATGTTCAGGCGTATATTCAGATACCGGTGAATTTTCCACAATCTTTTTCAATTTATCCTTTTCTGTACCAAAATATAAATCATATACTATTTTATCTCCATCCATATCATAAGCCTGCCATTTTAACTTTGTATACAGCGAAACATCCTTTTGATTATCCTCTGGATAAGGATTATCAGGTCCCAACGGCAAAGAATTTCTTACAGTTACCAGCTTACCCATATTAAAGTTATCCCTTTTAAATGCAGGCCAATGTGCAAGAGAATCCAGATTTTTATCCTGAACATTTAAAACATAAAGAAATCCTTTTACATCTGCAAAAATAAGCTTATTATTAGAAAGTATGAGATTAGTTCCTATCATATCATTCATTTCACGTTTCCACTTCAAAGATCCTTCCTCATCAAAACAGTAAATAAAATGATCGTAACCTGCCATATATATATTTCCCAAATCACCTATTACCGGCGAAGACAACAATACATACTCTGTCTTATATTTCCATTTTAAAGAACCGTCAGGATTTATTGCATAAAAATAGTTATCCCAACCTCCAATATATACCACACCATTCCTATCAATAACAGGTGAAGATTTTATATAACTTTCTGTCTTAAACTTCCATTTTAATTCCCCTTCAAAGTTTAAAACATAAAGATTTCCATCTTCACTGCCAATATAGATATTTTCTTCCCTATCAAGTGCTGCTGTCTGGGATATTCTATTTTCTGTTTTAAATTTCCATTTTAAAGTACCATCTGGATTTATCGCATACAAAAATCCATCCCAGCTACCTATATATATTGTTCCATCTCTTCCCATTACAGGACTTCCGCTAATAGAATTATTAGTCTTAAACTTCCATTTTAAAGTTCCATCCGGGTTTATCGCATACAAAAATCCATCCCAGCTTCCCACATATATTGTCCCATCTATATCTATTAAAGGAGAAGAGGTTATTATATCCTGCGTTTTAAATTTCCAGATTAATTCACCTTTGCTATTTAATACATATAAATAACCATCATTGCTTCCAAAATAAACCAGGCCATTATAATAAGTTGGACTGGACCAGATTTTATCCTCTGTTTTAAATCTCCATAATAAAATGCCTTTAGAATTTATTTTATAGAAATAACCGCTATTATCTCCAACATAAATATTCCCTTCATTATCCAATGCAGGATTACCTTCAACTTTGTCATCCATAATAAATTTCCATTGTAAAATAGGAGAAAACTTTACCTTTATAATATATACCTTACTTTCCACATAATTTCCCTTACCATCTCTAACCCCTATTTTAAACCTATAACTCTTACCAGGAGATAAATATGAAATAACTATTTCATTCTTTTTATAATCTTCAATAATCTTTTTCATTTCACCATCATCATATCCCAAATATAAATCATAGGATAAATTATCGTTATCCTCATCTTTTGACTCCCATACAAATGTTGCATCATAGGAAATTTCCTGAGAAAGGTCAGGTTCCAATATAACAGGTGTAGATGGCGGATTTGAAGTAACAAATTCAAAAACATTACTAATATTCTTATTATTATTATCATCAATAACCTCTACCTTCCAATAATACTTAAAAGAAGGCTTTAATTTCTGTTTTAAATCAAATGTATTTAATGTGAGATTAGTTGCAACAGGAGAAAGATTATCTTTATCTTCGCCAAAATACAGATTATATTTTAATCTTGTACTATCTTTATCTCTGGCTTCCCATTTTAAAACAGGATTTAAAGATATATTTTTCTCTTCATTTAAAGGTTGAACAGCTACAGGTCTTTCAGGTTTATACAAAATTCTAAAGGCATAAACATCACTATCCACAGCATTAACACTATCAAATGCTGTAATTTTAACATAATATGTTCTTTTCCCTCTTAAATTTTTTAATTCGAAAGTAGGCTTAACAAGATTTTTTGCCGCTAAACTTAAAGAATTTTTATTTGTCCCATAATATACATTATAGGTTAAACCCTCATTATTTAAATCATATGATTTCCATATTAATTTAAGGGCTTTTTCAACAACAACAGAAGTATTGTTTTTAGGATAAACCAGCATAGGCTTCTGAGGAGGTAAATTCATATATCCTCTGTTTAAATATCCATAAGATTGTGTCCAGAATAAAGCATTATAATCAACATCTAATTTTGTATAAACTACTTTATCTTTTAAAGGAATAAAGATATTCTTTCCATCAAAGTAGATATAATCCAATAAAATATTCTCGGAAAGCTTATATCTATATACCTTTTTCTCCTTTAAATCCAACACATTTAACAATTTATCCTTTGTGCCAAACAATATTTTATCCTTAGCATATATTATCTGCGTAAAGATTTTTCCAATTTCATATTTTCCTATTTCTTCAAAATCCTTATTATATACATATATATTCTCATCTGTTGCAAGATAATAATTCAAATTATCATCAACCAATACGTTTAAAAGCACTTCATCATATTCGTTAGTCCATAAAATTTCACCATTATTATCAATAACATATAAATACTTATTACTGCTTAAAACATAAATCTTTCCTGTATTATCAGTGGCAAAATTTCCAACAGCACTACCACTTATCTTTGAAACCCCTAAACGGTTACCGTTGGAATCATATATATATATATTACCATTAGCATCGCCAAAAAATATTCTATTATTATAACTAATAATCAAATTAGATGTAATAGTTGCATTTAACCTCTTACTCCATTGAACTTCTTTATCCTTTAATTTAAATAATGTGCCAACATCTGACAAAACATATATTTCATTAAATGGGGTAATGGCTATAGATTTAATGCTCTCATTAAAATCATATTCAAAAAGTTTTTTCCCTTTAAAAGAATATTTATATAAAACAGAGCCATTGGAAAAAATTAAATTATTATCATGAGAAATAATAAAATTACTAAATAATGTAGAATTAAATCTTTCACTGTATATAATTTTTTTATCCTTTAAAGAGTAAATATATAACGTATCAATATCGTGATAATAAAAAAGATTATCATAAGATAAAAAAGATCCAAACAATTTATTATCAACGTCAATTGATAATAAATCTATAATCTGAGGAGCTAAAAATTCAACTTTATTCTTTTCATCTTCAGCAACCATAGCAGAATTATCAATATTATTATTAACAACAGGTCTATTATCAGGTTTTGTAAAAAAAGGCAAGGATAGATTACAACTAGAAAATAAAAACAAAGAAAAAATTAAAATTAAAAAAATGAAATACCTCCTCATACACATCCCTCCGATTTTATCATTTTATCTTCATAATACTATTATAACAAATTTTTAGTTAAAAATACATATTCGAATAATAAATCGTCTAAAAAAATATATAATTTAACATAAACAAAAACCCCCAGTCTTTTGACTGGGGGAA